>NZ_JAVJQN010000143.1:0-71058 GCF_040218245.1 Coleofasciculus sp. E1-EBD-02
ATATTCATCCGATAAAAGGAAAGTCTTACCGCAGTGGCAAGACTTTTAAATGTGGGCATTGTGGTTGGCATGGGGATGCCGATTTCAACGGAGCCAATAATATTGCACTTGTGGGGCTGTCTATAAACCAGCCTGGAGGCAAGGGGTTGTCGTGCAAGTTAAGTCGAACTGTTGAGTATGTTCAACTTGGCTTGTTCGATGACTTCAGGGCTACTGAAAACCCAGACCTCTGCGATAGCAGGTCTGGGTAGTTTATATAGTTAATCGTCCACTTCGCATCGGTTGACAACTCTTGATGGAGTTGTTTAAATACATCTTCAGTCACGGCTTCCGGTAAAAGCCGATTGAGCATGAGTATATATCGTCGCATCAATTCAACGAAATAGATAGTTGATGGATTAGGTTAGCACTGAGAGACTTCCCTCAAACTATCTCCTAAGATGGAGGATAATTTGAAAGTATCGATTGTTAGTATTTGCTTGTAACTGGCTCCAATCCTATAACTTTTTTTGATCAAGAATTTGTATCCGGCTCAAACACAGTCATATTGCCCATTTTGCTACCTTTTGCCTCCAATTCGCTCCTGTTAATTTTTTTTTTAGTCTATATACTTGGATGTTAAGAAAAGTAACAGGTAAACAATCAGGATGAAGAATATGCGAATTTCAGCTTGGACAATTGCCGGATCAATTGCGTTAGCCGGCTGGGTGATCTCTCCAGTTCAGGCTCAGATACCCGGTTTACCCAATGTGAACATACCGACTCCGAATCCCCTCAAGCAGTCATCCGAGGATGCCGTTATTTCCGAATGTGTCCGGCTCGACGGTCGCTGTTTATTCGAGATTGCCGCACCAACATCGCAGTTCCCCCAACGAATGCAAGAAATTGAACAACGGTTACAGGATATCAGCCAGACTTACTTCAAAAACGAGAGCGCTGAATTAGAGTTTCGCCAAGAACTAGACCAACAAAGCAATTTACCTGAAATTTACGTCTCTCTGCTAGATGAGCAAGACAATCGGTTCAAAGAAGTTCGTTTGATGAGCGTTACCGATCAAGACGCTGATCTCACAGGAGTGCCGATAGAGACTAGAGCCGACGAAATTATCGAACAGCTCGAACAACAACTACCCCAGGCAAAACAGGAACGGCAACCTGATGTTTTGACGGATCGAGTAGGAGTTGCCGTTGGTACTGGCGTAGCCATGATTGTTGCCAGCTTACTCATTTATCGTTGGGAACGCCGCTTAAAACGTTCCAAACAACTGTTAGAGCCTTCTGGATCGAACGCCGAACCAATATCCACTCAACTTACCCAAAATCAACAGCGAAATGTCAAAGAAGTTTTACATCGCCTGCTGCAACTGACGCAAGGGGTTATCTGGGTGGGGGGAAGTCTACTTATTTTAAGTCTATTTCCTTACACCCGACCCCTACAGGTTTTAATCCTTGCCAGTTTCCGAATTCCCGTGCGCGTGGGTATTGTCGGCTTAGGAACCTACGTGATCATCCGGCTATCTTATGCCTTAACCGATCGCTTCTCATCTGCCATTGCCAGAAATCATTTACTGACGCCAGAAAGCGCCCAGCGATCGCAGTTGCGTGTGTCAACGGTGTCTGGGGTAACCAAAAATATTATCACCTTGAGTTTTAGTGCGATCGGACTTTTAGTAGCGTTAGCGGCAATTGGGATTGACATTGGTCCCCTGTTAGCTGGTGCTGGGATCATTGGTTTAGGCTTGTCTTTGGCATCGCAAAATTTGATCAAAGATGCCATCAATGGCTTCTTCATTCTCCTAGAAGATCAGTATGCCGTTGGTGACGTGATTACCGTGGGAGATGTTGGCGGGTTTGTGGAAATGATTAATCTACGGATTACTCAGTTGCGGGATGCTGAGGGGCGATTAATTACGGTTCCCAACAGTGAAGTTAGAATTGTGGCAAATCTTTCAAGTAATTGGTCACGAGCAGATTTAAATATTCCCGTTACCTATCAAGCCGATGTTGATAAAGCATTGGATTTGGTCAGACAGGTGGCACACGAGATGCTTATGACCCAAATGTGGCGGGAGCGTATCCTGGATGAACCCGACATTTTAGGGGTAGATAATTTTGGCGATCGGGGTTTTATTATTCGCGTGTGGATTAAAACCCAGCCGTTGAAACAATGGGAAGTAGCGCGAGAGTTTCGCCGTCGTCTAAAAGCGGCATTTGATGAAGCGGGAATCCTGCTTTCAGTGCCGCAGCAAGCGCTCTGGTTTAATAACACGTTACCGATGCAATCGTTGTCGAATGGTCACTCAAATGGTCATAGTCACCACGACGTTCAGCCAGAGTATGCTGAAATGGAATAGAGTATCGATTCAGCAACACAATTAACGGTCAAAATACATCATTCATTCTTATACAGACGTAGCCATGCTACGTCTTTTATTTTTTTTATATAGCAACCGCCATCGCTGTTAGGACACATCCGCGTCGTAGAGACGTTGCATGCAACGTCTCTACCATGGTGCGGACAGTTCTAATCGATGTGTCTACTGCTATACAATGGAAAAACACACCCCCCAATATGGCTAAACGTAAACGCAATCTATTTCGCCTGTATGCGCTAATGCCCATACCCGCTACGCGAACGGCGACAAGCTTGCCCCTGCGGGGGGCTGGGTTCGTAGTCATGTCGAAAAGTTTTGAAAGAAGGTTGGTTTTCGGTGACTGTTATGGACAAAACTCACTTAAATAAAAAAGTGATAGCTAAGATAAAAATCTTTAGACAGTTTGGCTATCGTGACGTGTTTCTTGAAAGACCCGTTGAAGAAGGCACAACTGGCATAATAGTTGATTTTGGTGTTATAAGGGGCGACCCTTACGTGAAATGGGATACAGGGCAGGAGGGTTATGTCTCTTGGTTTTGGATTGCTCTGGTGAGTTAGTGCTTAGAAAGGTTTGTTTCATTCGTGGGACTAAGGCAAAACGGCAGATCTCAATCGCGATCCCGTAAGTTTTGTGCCTGGTCTAGAGCGCCAGTTCAGTACTTGAAATCGATACGAGAATCTCAAAAAAATCGTAACAAAAACGACAAAAATTACCCTTTAGTAGAGACGTTCCGGCGGAACGTCTCTACTAAATGATGTGTCCTAACCGCTTTGGCGGTTGCTATATCAGTGAAACCCGGCCCTACACCTCCAATCCCCAAAACCCCTCGCCATTACAGTACAAATGTACTATAATAGAACTATCAAAGATTTTACGCCGTGAACGCCTGATCCCTAAACCATTCAAGATTGTCGCCATGATTAAGCATTACATCCTCAGCATCAACCCCAACGCCGAGTACGAGTGGGAACAGCGCATCCTGCGTCACCCGATCACCGCAGAACGCCCGGATTTTGCCAGTTTAATCGCCCAAGCCGTGGGAGATGAAGCGGGATCGTACTTAGTGGAGGTGAATATTGAAGTCAACCTTTTAGAGAAAGCCCCAAATCCTCAGCCTCAGAGGAATTCCCTGGATGGAGCCACCAAGACAGTCAAGTCCCAAGCTTCCGAATGGGTGGCGTAGTCGGTTAACTGTCTAGCGGATAACCGGATAAAGGATTGTCCAGATTGATACTTTCATACAGGAAGATTGACGATGAACATGAGTCAGTACCCCGCCGCGATCGCACAAGCCGCTCAAACCGTTAATGATTTGGACTCGCAAATTCAAGCGGTGCAACTTAATATTCATCGCCTAGAAGCCAGTATCGATAAGCAAATTGCCTTTGATTCTGAGTTAAAAAATGACTCACAACGCAAGGCGCGTCGATTTGAGCTACTAGAGGTGAATTTGGAATATCAGCACGCCCTCAACACCGTAATGCGGCTAACCAATCAAAAGGCGAACGCTGTGGCGAACTTGGAATACTTGCGGAATCAGTTCAGTGTTGCCAAACTCGAAGCTCGACTGGCAATCGCCCGCCAGCTTAATGGTTCAGATATTGGTGATCTGTTGCTGGGCGTGTAATAGCGTAGTCTTTTTGAGTGTTGAGAGTGTAGGAGAGTGTAGGGAACTCTTGATCAAGGGTTCCCTACAGATGGTAGTTCAACGGTGCAATAGACGAAAATAGTTATAGTTGCAAAACCCTGTTCCAGGCTGGGTAAGTTGCCCAAAATAAACTATGACTATTGTGACCTCTCAAGAAATTGCCCGATTCCGCTCTCAGCTTTCCCATAACCCCGAAGCCATGCAAGCGCTGGATGCGATTGAGGATTGCGAGGGAGATTTAGAAGACGCCGCGATCGCACTCGCGATTCGAGCCGGACAACAACCCCAAAGCGATAATGCTCGATGGTTAGACGATTTAGCCAAAAAATGCCGTGCGGTTATTTGTAAGCCGGAATTTCGCCAAGAATTGCTCAATGGCTCTTATTCTCAGGTGATTGAATACTTAGCAGGGACACCCCTACTTCCGGCGATTCTAGCAACACCAGTCCTGATGTCTGCTCTGAGCCAAGGCGTGACTAACTTTTGTGAACCGATTGATGCTCACTTTGAACAGGTTTATGGCGATCGCTCTCCTTAGTCGGTGCATCCCCATGCCAGTCAACGCAACACCAGTACAGCAGTCAAGGGAGTGAGGAAACAAGTTCTGTGATATCGCGATCGCACCAGGTCACTTTAAAATCACTAGAACACTGTGAGCTAGACCAATACTCTCCCATTTTACAGTCGGTAGTATAAAGGCGTTGCACTAGACTAGACGACCCACGACCTCCAGTGGGTCTTTTTTGTGTTCGTTCATAGTTTCGCTTGTAGTTGCGCTTTAGCGCCAGTTCATAATTGCGCGGTCTTTACCATAAACCGCCCTATTCCTTTTATTTCTTCTCAACCTGTTGTATCACAGCTAGCATAACTAGCGACAGATATTCCGATTCATGCAGAAGCATTTGTGCCAGCTACTTCAATAATTTACTGATTCAATTCATTGAGCATCAAGTTGACCAAAATAAGATTCAAGTTGTCCCCACAACGCACTCACCCCAATTACTTAGACTTCTCCGTATAACAATAGCCAATTGTAAGCGAATTTATAGTTGTGGCAATAGTCATTAAGTCGCTATCGGTAAATCCGCGATCGTTTGGGAGAATCGATGTAATTTGTCTTATGGGGTAACAAATTTTATAATAGATCAAGCTGATGAGTATAAATGTGGAATTTTATGAGAACTATGATATTGGATGAATTTACTCAATTAACGGCGAAACATGAAAAATGTCCTTCTGAATTACCCAAAGCGCTGCAAGCGTTGTGGTATGACAAAAGAGGGGATTGGCACCGAGCGCATGATATCGTGCAGAATGCCAGCGATAGTGATAGTGCATGGGTTCATGCTTATCTTCATCGCGAAGAAGGTGATTTAAGCAACGCCCGTTACTGGTACAGACGCAGTGGACAGTCACAATTTAACGGTGAATTGAGCCAAGAATGGGAATTCATCGCGTCTAATCTGTTGGATAAAGTCAACGCCTAAATTCTAGGGCTGGGTTTAACCACTGTAGGGGCGGGTTGAGCCATTAAATTCAAATATTCACCGATAAATGAACAACAAAACCCGCCCTAATTAAGGTTCGTACTAAGAGCTAAAGCTCTTAATCCTGTTGGGTTTTCTTGACAGCTTACTTCTTTCACCCTCAAGACATCATTTGGCATAAACTCAATTCACTGTTTTTGCCCAATACCTCAAACCTTTATAATTGCCTTTTCATTTGAGAGGTAAACAATCAACCCAAAGAGCCAACGTGATCGCCTCCAGTCTTCACACCCTTCAACCGAGAGCTGAAAGCCTCATTCTACCATCGCTCTCTGTCTCCTGATGGGTACAAACCAGCTTAAGTTGACACCAATGGGCAATGCCGTGTCCCTACAATAGGTTGCTTGCGCCTGATTTACCTGATTTAACTGTCAAATCTATGCCACTATTTTAGCTGTGCCACGCCAGATTAGAAGTTTTTAGCTGTGTGAGTAATCGGATCAAACTCAAATCGTTGCTGATAATCTGTTTTTCCATAAAGATTAAATGTAATCGTCGGTTCCTCTCCCATCACTTCTACATGGTGAATCGCATCAGGCATAAAGCTGATAATATCGCCAGGAACCAGAACCTGTTCACCTACCTTTTCGATGCGATCGGGAAATTCTGAATCCGTAGTCCGTCGCCAAAATGTATTTTTTTCTTCACCACTAATTAACGCTACCACTCCCCAAGCGGCATGATTATGAATCGGAGAGACTCGTCCGGGTAACCAAACCACCGTCTGCACGGTTAAGGAGAACTCTGGTTCATCATACAGCATCAAGACAGACCACCCTGTATCGGGATTCGGTTCGCGATATTCCCCCTGTAACCAGTAGGAACTCGTCAGTAAACGGCGGACTAACGGGCGAATTTGTTCTAGGCGTTGGCGATCATCTTTGGTGGATTCGAGAATATCTTCTACATCGGTGAGAAATCGATAAAGTCGATAATAGCCTGTAGATATTTCACTCTCTTGGAGATTACAGGCTAGACAGTCTCCATTCTCTGTTACTAACCAATCACTACTTTCCATCATTTATTTTATAGCTAGAGTATAAGCAGGGGCAATTTTTTATCAGGTTTCGCCATACCGTCAATTTTGACAAATTAATTTAGGGAAAATCTGAGTTTTTCCTGAGAAAATCTCGGTTTATCCTGAACCTCCCTAATCCAACCAGCAATCTTTGACCACAGTCTCAGCAAATTCCAAGCTGTTTTTAAGGGTAATTTAAGCTTCTTAGGGTTAAGTATTGCCTAAGCCCCGGCAGATTTCTGGGCGATGACGTACCAATCCTTGTATCATAGAAACCAGAAAAGAATGAAAGTTAACTACATTGCGACACTCACCATTGCCTCTATTCTAGGTCTGGGGCTAGCAACGGGCTGTGGTAATCCCTGCGCGGCAAAGCCAGGTCCCGAAGGCGGGACTGAAACTCAAGCGAATCCCTGTGCGGGTAAAGAAAACCCTTGTGCGGGTAAGGCTAATCCTTGTGCGGCGAAAGAAAACCCCTGTGCGGGTAAAGCGAATCCTTGTGCTGCTAAAGAGAATCCTTGTGCGGGCAAGACGAATTAATCAGCCTGTAGATTGACGACTTCTGTTATAAAGGCGCGAAGGTGAAGGTTCGCCGCGATTTACTCAGAGAAATGAGACTCAGACAGAACTGACACTTGCTTTACCGTCAAACCACCATCTGTAGGGGCAATTCATGAATTGTCCCTACTTTTTTCGCTTAAATAGCTGAAACGACTACTTAACCAGCGTCAAATCCTTACTATTCCCTGTTCCCTGTTCCCTGTTCCCTGTTCCCTTGTCCTCACACTCAACTTTAATTGTGTCTGACTACACTTATACCGATACACGCCTGTGAACGCAACACCGACTTGTGAGTGTTCATACACATCTGTTCGTTGTGTATGAATGAGTATAGATAATTGAGATAAGAATTAAATTAAACATTGTTTCTGGTTGTTCAAGAGGACAGCATAACCGCTGTTAATTTAGGCTAATACCAGAATTGATTATCTCCATCAAAACTCATGAAAACCCTAACAAAGTGGATAGCAATAGGCACACTCGAACTCATTTTCTGTTTTTGGATTTTAGGTAATGCCGCCAATCTAGTTAGTTCTCCCAGTGACCAAAAAGTTTGGTTAGGCGTCAGTTATTACGTCGTGGGATTACTCGTTGTACCGGGAGTTTCTGTCAGTCATGTCGCCGCCAGACTTCATAATGCTCAAGTTCGACACAAGCAGATAAAAGAAGCTTTCCCAGATTGTGATGTTTCCTTGGTTGAACTTTTGGATGTCAACTGAAGAAATCATTAATTTTATCTCTTCATCAGTTGCACGATATGTAGAGACACCTAGAATGGAATAATTTAACCAAAATTTTGTCTTGTAACCTCTCCAAAATTGTGCTGAATAGGATTGGCACTTCAGACAGGTTTATTCACCCCTTAAAGACCATGAAAAATCTACCTCGTCGTTTCTTTAAACTTACTGGAATAACGGCTGCTTTAGCAATTATTGCATCGGGTTGTGGTGCGGTGCCTGGAAGCAGTGTTAAGCGGATACCTGCTGGCTATGTCGGACTAAAAGTCGAGCTTTATGGTGAAAATCGTGGCGTCCAAAATGCAACGATTAGTACAGGAAAGGTTTGGTATAATGGCTACACTGAGGAAATCGTCGTTTTTCCAGACCACGTTCAGTATTATATCTTAACGGCTTCAACCGAAGAAGGCTCTCCAGTTGATGAAAGCATCAGCTTTGGTGTCGGTGGTACAACGGTTAATGCGGATATCTCCCTGTCGTATTTTTTCAACACCCAGAAAATTAAAGACTTTTACGGGAAGTATCTGAAAGATCCGGAACAGTTTAAAGCCACTTTAGTTCGCAGCGAAACCCGTAATTGCTTTAACCAGTCAGCTACTGGTTTGAAACCTGAAGAAATTGTGGGAAACAAGCAGGCACAATTACTCAAAGATGTCCAAACTTGCTTGAACGATAAATTTGGTGCTGTTGGCGTTACGTTTGATTCCGTCGGGTTTGTCAGTAAGCCTCGATTTGATGAGTCCATTGAAGCCCAAATAACCGCTCGTTTCCAAGCTGAACAGCAAGCCGTAGCTGCTAAAGCACAGCTTGAAGTCGCCGAAGCTGAATCCAAGCGGAAAATTGCTGAAGCGAGGGGAGAAGCTGAAGCCTCTCGGATTAAAGCTTCAACCGTTTCTCCTTTAACGATTCGTTTGCGAGAGTTAGAATTGCAAGAGGAAATGATTAAGAAATGGGATGGAATTTTACCTACGTATTTAGGTGGAACTGCACCATTTCCTTCCTTTGATCCGAATGCGGGTCATTCGCTACCGTCGGCGAGTACAGCGAAGAAGTGATTGGTCATTTGTCATTTGTCATTTGTCTAAGAGTTTGATACCCAGGGAAAAAGCCCACAAGTGATAAAGGGAGTTACTTAAGCGGATTTGGTATTAGATCCCCGACTTCTTCAAGAAGTCGGGGATCTGTCAGCAACAGTTAAAAAGTGAATGTGGTTCTCACTGTACCAATCACGGCATCGCTGTTATCTGAATTTTGGTTGGGAGAGGTTAACCAAATGATACCCGGTGTGATCGAGAGATTATCGCTCACTTGATATTTGTAGAACCCTTCGATATGATAAGCAAAATCTCGATTAAAGTTGTTGGTTCCTCCGGGAACGTCTAATCCTCTTAGTGTCGGTTCTGCACCCGCAACAATGGCAGCTAAATTCCCCTCTTTTCCTAAATCAGGAAAAACTAAACCTAACGCAAAATTCCAGATATCAGCATCACCTAACCCAATTAAACGGGCATCAGTTTTACCAACCCAGCCATTAACCAAAAAGCTAGGACTAAATTTGAGGGAGGCTTCTATTCCGTAAGAGTTGCTGACAACTGGAGTGCTGAGGGTATCGGCTGATAAATTGGTTGCATTTGCTAATTGAGCCGGATTGAGATTAGCAAAGGCTGTACCTGTTCCACCTAACAGAAAACGTCTGGCGTCATCTCCACCATCATCATAAGCATGGACGTAGGTTAATCCAATTTTAAACCGACTGCCATAAACAATTTGGGCAATTCCGGAATAATTCCCGTTGAACAACCCATTATCCTCTCCAGGATTACTGGCGGTATTGGAAATGTAGCCCAAATCTACTCTCAGATTATCACTGGGTTTCAGCGCGATCGCAGCCCCTGCGCCAAAGGGTCCAATTCGATAGATGGGATTGCGTTCAGCAAAGCGGGAAATGGCATTAGAACCCCCGGCTAAGCCTTCTAAGAAAGGGTTAACGGTATCCACGTAGTAGTGGTGTAAGCCATTATTTGCCACAATTTGTACTGTGGCTTTGTCTCCCAGGGGAAAGCGGTAGCGCAGAATGTCGATAATCACATCATTGCCGTTATCACCATCGTAGGTAAAGCGCCCTTCTTGAGTAAACTGTGATCCATCGTCAAAGGTTACACCATTTCTTGCCAGGAGTAGGGCAGCATTACCCGCCTGGAGACGAGTTTGCAGCATATCCTTCCCGGTGAAGCTAGTCAGGAAGTTGAGGCGCACGCGATCGTGAAAAACGGTATTTACATCATCACCAACTTCATCCCCAAACGCATCCGCCAAACCAAAGATAACTTCCCCTGATAGTTTTGTGGTTGTGGAAAATTGATTGTCTTCTAAAAATGCCACTCGACCTTCTAAATTATCAACCCGCGCTCCTAAGGTGGCAAGTTCTGCTTCAAATTCTTCAATTAAACGTCGTAGAGTGGGCAATCCTTCAATGTTATCGGGAACGTTGCCAATTAAACGCTCAATTTGCTGTAAACAGGCATTTAATCCAGCCGCAAATTCATAGCGCGTCATCGCCCGATTACCCCTAAATGTGCCATCAGGATATCCAGCAATACAGCCATACCGTTCAACTAGCGATCGCAAGGCTTCATACGCCCAGTCTCCGGGAGATACATCTCGCAGTTGGGAAACGTTGGTTATTTGTTCCATTCCCTGATTTTCCTGATTTTCCCTAGCGTCCAATTCTAGGGAGGGTACAGGGGTTTCCGGTGTCGCGGATGGGTTTAATGTCTCCTCTGTCTCCAGCGCTGCATCTGGAACCGGAATTTCCAGATTCAGGGGTGTTTGGGCAATTGAACTCGGCTGTTGGGTATAATCACTTCGGGTCGGTTCACTTGCGATCGCGGCGGTGGACAGCCCAATTATTATCCCTAAAATTGTCGGAACATTAAGTAAGGCAATCCTATAAACTTTAGCTTGATTCACGTTCGTCTCTCACACCAAATAGAGTTTTTTGTGAGATTAGCCAACAAAATAACTGTCCCTGGAATTTTTTGTTCCAGAGGTTTTGTCCTGTCTGGTTTAATCTCAGGTTAACCTTATCGACGCTATCTGCTTTTTTTGTATTAATTGATGCAAAGTGTCCTGTTTCTATGCAAAACTTGAATCAAATTCATCCGTTTGCTGCAAATCAAGCTCCATCAGTGCAGGTTGAGAGGTTTAAAAAATCCGATAACCAATAAAGCTATAGGAGTTATTTTGTTAAATTATCAGCAAGTTAGGAGATAATTGCTTTATTCTTCTTGTTCAAGTTCCTTCAACTCCTCTCTATACTTTTCTACTGCTGACTGCAATAGCATCTGAGCCATCGGAATAGTCAAATCAATAAAAATTCAGGGGAACAGCCCTACCGTAACTAAGGCTATTTCCCCGAAAAGCTTACTCTATAATGTTTCTAACAAATGGCTCAGGTCGGATTTGAACCAACGACCTTGGGCTTATGAGTCCCCTGCTCTAACCACTGAGCTACTGAGCCGTTTTTTTTCACAGCCTCCTTAATTTAGCATAAAGCTTACGTGAACACAAGCATCTTTTCCTACATCTATCCCCAATAAGGTTATTAATCTGGTAATGGCTTAAGACACCTACTTACACCATCAGGACTTATCCACAAACGCCATTTATGGTAGGGGCATGGCATTGCCATGCCCCTACAGGTAGCGCCTGTGCCGTCAAGAAAGCGTAAGTCCTAACCATTTAGGCTGTGTTCCGTCACAAGAGGCGTTGTCTACAACGCCTCTACACACTTCTGTCGCTAGGAGAACCCACTACCGATTCTTGGGTAGAAAAGCCATTGGATTAACGGCTCCGCGTCCTCCTGGATGAACCTCAAAGTGCAAGTGGGGTCCGGTACTGTAACCCGTACTACCCATTTCCGAAATTTGTTGCCCTTGGTCAACCTCTTGACCCCGGCGCACCAAAATTCGATGGTTGTGGGCATAGAGGGTCAAGCTACCATCCGGATGTTTGATTTCCACCAATTTGCCGTAGCCACCGGAATTCCAACCAGCGGTGACGACAACACCAGGGGCAGCTGCCACAATCGGTGTACCAATAGGAGCCGCAATATCAATCCCCTTGTGCATACGTCCCCAACGCATCCCGTAGCCAGAGGTTAAAACCCCCTTGCTGGGCCAAATATAGCCATTAAATGGGGCAGGGCTGTCCGGCAAGTACATATCCGGAGCGGACAGAGGAGGCAATTGAGGTGCAACCGTTGTCCCAACCGGGGTTTGCAGCATCGGGTTATAACTTGCTGGTGGGGCTGGGGCGGCGGCTACAACCTGCTCCTTCGGTTCAGATGGGGTTGCCGCAGGTGGCGGTACTGCGATGGGAACTGAAGTGGCTTGAGTTTCCTGTTCATACCGCTGTGGATTGAATTCCGGATTGACCCTAACGGGTGTTGATTGCTCAGCTACACTCGGCGCAACTGGCGCAGATGGAACCACCACTTCGCTCGGTGAACGGGTCTGACCCGTGGTTTGCTGACGGCGATATTCTGCCCGCATTCTCAGAATATCCGCCCTCAAACGTTCAACGTAGGGGTTGTCCCCGGCATTAGCGGGCTGATTCCGTTTCGCCTCTAACGCGATAGGAGTATTGGTTGGAGCGTTTTCACCCACGGAAGATTGGGCAAGAACAGTTGATGAAGCGGTTGGCGGTTGAGATGTTGGTACTGTTGGGGTAATCGGTGAGGCGGATGTTGCTGTGGTGGGAACAACGACTCTGGGTGCTTCAACCTCTGGTTGGACTGAGCGAGTCACCGAATTGTTGGATTGCTCCTGAATCCCTGGTAAAAACGTTACTCTTTGCTCGGATGACTCAGCCGATGGCGGCGTGGGAATGGTGAGTTGTTGATTGACCCGAATCAGGTTGGGATTATTTAAGCCGTTCGCTTGAATTAATTCAGAACGGGATAAACCATAGCGACGTGCGATCGCGTCTACCGTATCTCCAGGTTTAACCGCGTAAGTACTCGTCGCCGCTCTATTGGCTACCACCGTTTCCATCACCACGGGCTGCGGTGTTGGGGGTTGAGCAGTGATTTCTGGCGTTGTGACGGGTTCCAGCTTTGAATTGGGGAAGGTGATCGGTGTTTGGTCTTCCGATACCTCTTGTGAGGTCAAATGCTCTGGACTTGGCGTAGGAACCGGAATCACCACGGATGAGGGTGATGGCTTCGGTGTGTTTTCCTCAATCGCCAGAGACGCGGCTGTGTCTGGAGTGGGAACCGGAATCACCACAGACGATTCCGATGAGCGAGCCGCTTTGGATTCTGACCCTGAGGCGGCTTCGGCGTCTGGAGTGGGAACCGGAATCACTACAGGTGACTGGTATCCATTAACCCCTAAGGACTCCACCGTCGGTGAGGCGGCAATTTCTGGTGTCGGAACCGGAATAACGACGGGAGATTGAGATTGATTGACCGCCGTTGAGTCTACTGTCGGTGATGCCGCAATTTCCGGAGTGGGAACTGGGATACCAATAGGACTGTTAGAATTCGTCGCCGCTGACGCTGGGGCAGTACGTTCTGCCCCTGGGAGACGGGTTGCTGACGCGGATGGCGTCGCTGCTGTTGCTGTTCGGTTGATGGACTCCTCAGACCTCAACTCCGCCAGACTGTTATTTAAGCGGTTCCGTTTGTGCTTTAAATTATCAACAGCAACATCTTGTCTCGCCTTGAGCAGGTCATCGACCTGACCCGGAACGGTGACGGATTCACCTGTTTTGAGCTGACCGGATGCGGATACCCCGGTAGAGTTCCGTAACTGATTTGGCTCGACTCCGTAAGATTTGGATACGGATTCGACCGTTTCTCCCGGTTTAGCCTCGTGAACAATACCGTTCACGGTCGGGATTTTTAGCGGCTGTCCAACTGCAAGATTGGCGTTGGGTTGGACAGAATTCGACGCCGCGATCGCTTCTGGAGCTACTTTATAGGTTTGCGAAACCTCCCATAGCGTTTGCCCTTCCTGTACATTGTGTTGTACGACAGGTGTCGATTGGGCTGGAGTTGGAGCTGGTGTAGCCAGCGGCAGTTTCGAGAGCTGGGCAACAACGTCTGGTTCGCTTTCTGTTGGCACAGACGCAGGCGTTGACACGCCAACAGGCAAAGTTGTCAGCGTTGGCTCAGAGGCAATGGGTTCCAAGGCTAATGCTTCATCACCTTGTTGGGGTAACAACAAGCTGGAAGCTCCCATGGAAATTGCCAATCCAATCATGGCAGCAGAAGTCCTAGCTCTGCGGTTGCCTTCGGTCGGAATGGTTGCGCCGACTGGCGGCTTCTCCCCAGAAAGCTTCAACAAAGCCTCAAAGGAGTGGGCGGAGTTGGCTGCACACGAAGGAACCTGTTTAACCTTCTGCGTAAATGTCCGTTTCAAAAACGACCTCCTAGTGTGTGACGAGCACTGAACAGTTCCTAAATGGTTTTCCCAGTCAATGAGGGATCTCACCCTAAAATGTGATTTAGATCACGGACAGTGAACATACTTAGGCAAGAGTACCCTGCTTTTTTGATTTAGACAAGCTAATCTGACTGGATAAATTTCTAGTTGTTGACGATCACCGCTCGATTCACCCTTTATTAAGCCATAACTCGCTGTCTCTGGACGAATATATTTTCATACTTGATCAACGAGACACAGTTGATAGTCGGGCGGTTTTTGTCAAGGGTTGTGCATAGAACATACAGACTTGACGGGCTTTTCTCCGGAAGAGGGCTAGAGTTTCAAACCGAACTCTAAAGTCGGTTTGTTGCTTTCTCAGCCTTCCAGACTATCCGGTGATCGCAGGATTTAGCAACTGTATAGAGCTCAAGCTCATAGTCTAGCAACCGATAGTTTAGCAGTTAACGATTACAGACGGCACTTTACGTGAATTTTTGGTAAAGAACAACCGTACAGTCTACCCAAGCTTCCCCGGGTTAGGAACGCTGTTGTCGGTGACTTCCCCTCTGCTAAAATTGCGCTTCCTCTTGCGGAGATAGGGTTTGAGGCTCCTGAAGCAACCGAATTGGGATGATTAAAATCTATCAATCCGCCTCGATTGGGCAGGACTCTTTTGTATAGAAATTTCTTATCAAAGGAATGGCTTTTCCGTATTCTAGATAGCTGAATTCCGCCTGATTAATTTTTTGGCGGAGATAAATTGAGAACATGCCATCTGCACAAAGGGGGAACTTGTTAAATTTTAATTAATTTTAATTAAACATTGATCCGATTAAATAAAGTTATATATACGGCAGCCTACATAAATGTAGTATCTTGTTGTACGCTTAAATGCTTCAGGTCAAGCCAAGTCTCAGGAATTAGCGGCTGCTGAAGGTGGAAGCTTCTTCTTATTAAATACTTGAACGCTATCCGGGAATGGTCTTCCTAAGTCAGGTATCCCAATTGACGCCGTGCTTCAAACAAACCCAAAGCCGCGCTGACGGAAAGATTTAAACTGCGAACACCGGGTTGTGTCATTGGAATAACCACAGTTGCGCCACAACGGGTTAAAACGGATGGGGACAGCCCTTGAGTTTCGCTGCCAAATAACAGCCAGTCATTGGGTTGAAATTGGAATTGAACATAACTGTATTGCCCAGAAGTGCTGAAACCAATCCATCGCCCTCCCAGCTTTTGGGAAACCTGATTAAATGCCTCCAAGGTTTCATGGTAGTGAAACTTGACATAGGGCCAATAATCAAGTCCGGCTCGCTTGAGGTAGCGATCGCTAATTTCAAATCCCAAGGGTCCAACTAGATGTAACTCCGTGTCTGTAGCGGCACAGGTACGGGCGACATTGCCTGTATTGGGCGGAATTTGGGGGCAAACTAAGACAACCCTAAGCATAAAACCTCAAACCTCTTTTCAATCCTACCCTACACACTCAGGGAGACTGAATGAATTGGATTAGACCCATTGGAAATTGTGATAGTATATGTTTTTTTAATATCAGCTTTTGGGGAGAAGCTGATTAGATATTTTAATTTTTCGCCCGAACAGTCTTGACAAATCATCCCTCCTGGTTATTAAGCCACCAAAGCCTGACACAACTTATCTTCAAGTTCGTTTTCTTGTTCCGCCATGTCTTGAATCGCTCGGTTGAGAATTTGCTGCGTGTCAAAGCCCACAGATTGCAGTTGTAACCACTGTCCGGCTGTATTCCCTTGGCGGAGAATCTTTTTCAGGGGCGAGAGGAAGCAACTGAAGCCTTTCGCTTTGGCAATGGGTAAAACTTCTTGATAGAGTTCATCAATCCATTCCCGCGCCGAAATCGTTCTGCCATCCTGCCAATGGGTGAGTTTTGCATCTAAGCTAGAACGGGCAGCCGCCATTTCGTTAGCTTCGGTGAGGGTTACTAAGTCAGCAGCGCGAGTTGATACGTGACTCCCGTAGAGAGGGTCAAGACTCGGATCATTTAAAAGCTGGGTTAAACGGGCTTCCAGTAAGGCAGTTACCGCCAGCAGGGCAATCGGATCAACGACTAAATCACAAATTCTCAATTCCAGACGATTTAAATCATAAGGGCGTCGATTACCATTGGGACGAACCGATGACCAAAGATGGCGCACGTTACACATGGTTCCGGCTTCGAGTTGGGCTTCGGTCCACTCAATAAAATGAGCATGGCTTTCAAATAGGGGAACCTGAGACGGCGTTTGCGGAAAAATCGCCCAGCGCGTGGAGTGATATCCTGTGGCTTGTCCGTCGAGAAAGGGAGATGATGCGCTTAACGCCAGGTATAAGGGCGCTTCTACTCGTACCAGACGGCAGGCTTGCATCAACAGTTCTGGGTCAGAAATGCCCACATTGATATGAACACTAGCCGTGACCACATTACTGCCATAGGTTTGCTCAATGTAGTCATGATAAGGGTTTTGCGGATCAGAGCGGTAGAAGCGATCGCTCCCCCCTAAAGATAGGGTACTGCCGGGAATCAGGGTGTAGTTTCCCAGGGTTTTCAGATAAGTGCGGAGGTGCTGGCGTGGGCGTACCAAAGCGCATAAGAGGCGATCGTAGCAGCATAAAGGAGCGGTGGTATATTCGACATTGCGGGTGTCAGGTTCCCGCATGAAGCCATCCAAGGATGCCACAATCCGATCAGAAAGACCGACAATCTCCCCAAGGGGAGTGCCAGTATACATTTCAATTTCAAAACCTTTCGATAGCAGCACAGTATCTCCTAGAGCTGGGTAGAGCAACCTCTTAACTCTTCAAGTGTATCAGTGCCGAGCGATTGATTATAAATTTTGAATTATCCTAATCTTGAGCATAAGCAAGAGTAGGGTTTCAATCGATTGGTCAAATCTTCCGTTCCCTGTTCCCTGTTCCCTGTTCCCCGTTCCCTTCACACAAGATGACGATAAACATCATTAGCGGCACGATGGAGGAGAGAGTGACGGTAGATTAAAGCATTCATGTCATCTCCATAGCCACCCCCAATCACACTAGCGACAGGGTAGCCTGCGGCGATACAGGTGCTGAGTACCTGCATTTCACGGCGGTAAATTCCCGTATCGGTTAAGGCTAGCTTACCAAAGCGATCGCAGGCGTGGGTATCTACTCCAGCATCATAGAGAACTAAGTCAGGCTGGAAGTCAGACAAGATATCGGGGAGATAGTGGGCTAGAGTTTGTAGGTAAGCATCGTCATCCATACCTACCGGGAGAGGAATGTCAAGATCACTTTTTTGTTTAGTGGCGGGGAAATTGACCTGACAGTGCATGGAGAAGGTAAAGACAGTGGGGTCATTTTGGAAAATAAACGCCGTACCATCTCCTTGATGAACATCCAAATCAAGAATTAGGATTTTTTGGACTAATCCCAGAGTCTGGAGGACACGAGTTGCGATCGCCAAATCATTAAAGATACAAAAGCCTGATCCGTAGCTGGGAAAGGCATGATGAGTTCCTCCTGCCGTATTACAAGCAATACCATGACTCAGGGCAAGTTGAGCCGTCAGAATTGTCCCGCCAACCGCCGTACAGGTTCGCTTAACCAAGCCGGGACTCCAGGGTAATCCAATCCGGCGCTGGGCTTTCGGGTCAAGTGTACCGTTACAGTAGGCTTGGATGTAGTCAGGGGTGTGGATGAGTTGAATCCATTCTCTGGGTGGGGGGTTGGGAGTGTGGATTTGTTCAGGAGTGACAATCGTATCGGCGAGGAGGAGTTCACAGAGTTTGCCGAATTTGGACATGGGAAAACGATGTCCGGGTGGAAGGGGGGTAACGTAGTCGGGGTGATAGACGATTGGCAGGTTCATGACGGTAGTCAATAGTCAGTCATGAACTATTGTCATTGATTGGTTCCTCCCCGTTTCATTGATCGCTGTACAGGCTTATTTCTCGCCTCTTGCGTTATTGTTTCCCAGTCGGCTTGTTCCAATACTGCATCTAACACATCGGAAATGTTGCAACGTTGCTCAAAAGCAATGCGTCTTAGAATTTCATGGTGTTTTGGCTGTACGTATACTGGCTTTCTTTGCGTTTGTGCCATTAACCCAATGATTAAGTAAGTCCCGTTAGGCTAATTTTACCCTAGCTAAACAGCTAACTTGACAACTGGATAATTAGCTAATTAAATATTAATACTAAAACCAATACTTTTCAACTCTTATACAGGATGTAAAGCGTCAAGATGGAACAGCAAAATTTAAAGAAAAAAGCGATAGTATCTCTATTTTCAGGCTGCGGTGGACTCGATCTAGGGTTTCGTAAAGCAGGCTTTAATGTGGTATGGGCAAATGAATATGACAAAGATATGTGGCAAACCTATCAAAGTAATCATCCAGATACATTTCTTGATCGGCGTGATATTCGACAGGTTCATTCTGCGGACATTCCAGACTGCTTCGGGATTATTGGCGGTCCTCCCTGCCAAAGTTGGAGTGAGGCAGGTACTCAAAAGGGAATCAATGACGATCGCGGCAGATTATTTTTAGAGTATATCCGGATTTTGAAAGACAAGCAACCTCGCTTTTTTTTGGCGGAAAATGTTTCTGGAATGCTACACACAAAGCACGAAAATGCATTACACAACATTATTGCAGCCTTTGAGGAAGCTGGCTACGTCATTTCCTATAAACTTTTGAATGCTCGGTACTATAATGTGCCTCAAGATAGAAAGCGAGTCATTTTTATTGGTTATCATATTGACTTGAATAAATGCTTTGACTTTAACGCTTTAGTGCCTGGATATCGTATTCTTACCTTACGAGATGCAATCTGGAATTTGCGGGAATCAGCAATCCCGGCATTGAGCAATAATAAGACACGCGGGGAAGACTGTCTCGTTGCTAATCATGAATATATGGTTGGCGGATTTTCCAGTATTTATATGTCTCGTAACCGGGTTCGTTCCTGGAATGAACCATCATTTACCATTCAGGCGGGTGGTCGTCATGCACCAATCCATCCCCAGGCGAATAAAATGATTCATATCGGAAAGGATAAATGGATGTTTGACCCTAAATCACCCAATCCTTACCAACGTTTATCAGTTCGAGAATGTGCGAGAATTCAAACCTTTGACGATGACTTTATTTTTTACTATGAACGATTAGCGGCTGGGTACAAAATGATTGGTAATGCTGTTCCAGTCAATTTAAGCTATGCTTTAGCCAAAAGTATATACCAAGATTTAGTAGCCGCCGACTCCCAAAATAAGCCAAACCAGATCAAGGTTCACCCCATAACAATATCTTAGTTAAGCGTTATATTTTTATCGCGCCACCTATTTTTTCTTTTCAATCATTAAAAAATAGACGGTTTTTCTATCGGCTTCATCAATATCATTTCTCCATCCTCCTCTTGGAGTTCCAACTACGTCGTCAAAAACCCAAGGCAAGTTATCTGACTTTTTGGCAAGACTAATCGCTCTCCCATGTTCGCTCTTACTTGTTTGTCCTATCCATTGTCGCCTGATGGCTATGTGTAATTTTTCCTTGTAACGATTAAAATACTCATCAAACGAATAAATTTTGATAATATCTTGACTGATCTGAGTCGCTGGCGCTTCTAAAATTAATTCGGCTGGGTGTTGTGAAATACCTAAATTAGGACTCCCTAACATCATTAAAAAATTTAAAATTGTTTTGAAATCATTTTCTGAGAAAAAATTCTGCCAAGGGCGATCTCTGCTTGAAAGGAGTCCTTGATGGAATCGGTGAATTTCTTGATCAAGCTGAGTTAAGATGGTCTGAGGAGCAGTTAAGCCTAACCGTGAATAGACTTGAATCAGATTAGCTCTCTGCAAGCGATTAAATGAAAATGAACTCCCGGCTTGTTTGAGAGAAACCCCTTTACCATTCAGATAAACGTCTGCTTTTTTCCTTGAATCTGTTGTTGATAGGGTCGATATATCACTTAGAGATTCTGCTAGACGATAACCAGGATAGTTTTTGTCAGGGATTCCTATTTGTCGAAGTGTACCAATATGCTTGAGATTAATGCACCCTATATTTGAGAATAGAAACTCGCATATAGCTTTTTCATTTCCTGCCACACTAATGTCTCCACAAAACTTTTAGTAGCTATCTATTTTTAGTCAAATGTTGCTGACATTAAGAGCCTGGAAATAAATTTCCGGCTCAAAGCTAAAGTAAGCTAAACCTTACTGGGGAAGCGTTTGATATCATGTCCTGACGATTGCCCAGACGACTTGGTCTGTCGCTAATCTTTTCTTGAAGTTGATAGCGATTGTGTAAGATATGGTTTTGCTTTCTCATGTTTATTTTCCTTTATATTGATTAGATGTTTGCTCATTTAAATAATTTATTTTTTACATGATTCTGCTATAATCTTACAGGCTATCATTGAGGTTCCAATAAAAAAAGGAAGCATCAAAAACATAAGGATTCCTTCTCCGGCTCGACAATCTTGCATACAAAACCCGATGTATATACTCAAAAACATCCCACATGGAATCACAAGCGACGCGATAAAAATGATTATAAAAGACAAAATCTTAATTTCAAATATTAGTGGAATAGCCATTTTAATTATCCATGACCAGAAGGTGTTAACAGATGACCTAACCAAATTTTTCTTTCGATTAATGCGATGTTTATTAGATAGATAGTATCGATTAAGATTATTAAGTGTGGAGATAGCTTGAGACACACAATTAAATCGCCGCTCTAAATTTGGCTCAGTGAGGGATTCCAGCCAACTCACAAAACTAGGACTTAAACTGACTCGATCGCGAAAATGAATACGTAAATTTTGCTGCGGTAAATCGGCGGGTGCTGTTCCCGTTAATAAATGAATTAATGTAGCGCCCAACGCATATAAGTCTGAGGCGGGAACTGCTTTACCCCAAAATTGTTCGAGGGGGGCATAACCGGCTGTATCCACAACCGTAAACGTGACTCCTTCAACTACGGTGGGGTCAGCGACTGCGCCAAAATCAACTAAATAGATAGATGCACCTTTATCTGAATCGACATCCTCTTGAAAAATTAAATTACTAGGTTTAATATCGCGATGCAGTACAGGTGGATTCAACCCATGTAAGTAGCTCAAAATCTCTAAAACTTGAATAGCAATGGAACGTACCTGAGCAAGTGTGAAATGCTGTCCCTGATCAAGTAATTGCTGAAGCGATTGACCGGGAATATAATCCTGTACTAAACAAAACCAGCACAATCCTTGACCCATCTGTTCATCTAAGGAAAAATAATCCCGGTGTTTCGGGATGCGGGGATGGTTGAGCGCTTTGAGAACCTGCGCCTCGCGTTCAAAGAGTTTAAATTCGTCCCACTCCATCTGAGGACTAAACGCCAGTAGCTTGACGATTATCTGTTGCGGCGGTGTTTGGGTGGTATCCTCAGCTAGCCAGGTTTGACGCCCCGCATTTTGGGATAAGCATTGTTGCAGTTGGTAGCGATTCTGTAAGAGTTGTTTGGCTTGTAGCATAGGATGGGCGCTTCCGGAATGGGGTTACTCAGACCTATCTCTGAATCTAGGAAGCTTATGCAGTTTGTAGAGACGTTCCATGGAACGTCTCGCCTCTACACCAATCCTTTGCTAGCCTTTTGGAAGCGCCGAAACCCTCTCATTTGTTTGGCGATTTCCGGATGAGACGGCTGAGACTCCCGCCGCTGAAACCGCAGCGGAAAGAAGATGCGTTCTCTGAGATTTTTATCGGTAATATCTCGTGGAAATAACTGCTGGTTGATATCGTGCAGAAAGTTTTGATTGTAATTCATAGTGTTAACCCTCGGTTTTTGACATTTTCACCCTCATCCCCTAACCCCTTCTCTATCCCCCTCCCATCTCCCTTCAGAGCCTAACTTTTTAGGGGAAGTCTAGAAACCTGAATCGAGGCGGGTTTAGTCACATCTGGATGCAACCAAAAAGATAGTAGTGAAACCCACCCCTACACAATCTCTCACTCAAAACAAGTTTCCCTTGAACGAAGCAAAGGGTCAAAAATTACCTCCCTTCGTTGTGTCACATACCATTAAAAGTTAGCTGCTTAATCCCTTTTTGTTCCCCTCTTTCTCCCCTCTTGCTCCCCTCTCCCCTTTATTCCCCCCTTTCAAAGGGGGGTTAGGGGGGATGGAGAGGGGCTGGGGGTGAGGGCTGGCTTAAGCTGATGGTGAGGGGAATTGTGGCTTATGTCTACTGCTATAACTGCAATTTACCACCACACCAATCAATTAAATAACTTTTTCTAACTATCTAATTCCAGTTTTCAATCTATTTTCTCCATCGCCACACTAGACCTCATAACCCAAAATTCAACGAGGTCAAACCATGAAATTCCCAACATTCAAAACCAGGAAAAAGAAACTCTGGCTATTAGCCGAATTCCTAATTCCTAATCTCATCGGCTGGTTATTCAAATCCAACCTAGAACCCGGAGTCAGTCTTTGCTTCCTACTGTGGAATTGGCTAATGGATGAACAGACGCAATCCGATGAACGCCAACGCCGCAAATCCTGGCTCACGTTTTTAATTCTGTCTGGTATGGCATTAGCGATATCCTTCAGCCAACCCTCACCCCCGGTTGATTGCCAAACACCTGTCACCCTCCAGTCTCCCCAATCAACCCTATAGACAGATGCCAGGGAACCTCTCTACACTAATCCTTACCCGTAAGACCAATGACAAATGACAAAGGACAGCGATACAATCATTTATCTCGACTGTCGCTAACCCATTTAAGACGAATGCCACTGACTTTAGAGTTTGTAGCGCTAAAGCGCTTCTGGCACGCTTCGTGCCTACTACGAACCCAGCTTAAGTCAGTGACATTCCATTTAAGACAAAGGACATCGCTTGCTTCTCGCTATAACGAATGACAAATGACAAATGACAATTCTCGCCGTTAACGTTACTCCCACCTACTGACTCATCCCGTTTTCTGCTTATGCAACTGTACACATCCCGGCGTCGAACCAAGATTGTAGCCACGATTGGTCCTGCTACCAGTCATCCAGAGATACTCAGAGATCTGATTAAAGCAGGTGCGACAACGTTGCGGCTCAACTTTTCCCATGGCACTCATGATGACCATCAGCGTAGCATTCGCCTGATTCGCCAAATCGCCTTTGAACTCAATCAACCCGTAGGTATCCTGCAAGACTTACAAGGACCCAAAATCCGCCTAGGCAAATTTGAGAACGGTTCGATTACACTAGAACGAGGCGATCGCTTCATTTTAACCAGTGAACCCCTAATCGGCACTCAGGAAATCAGTTCTGTCACCTATCAACCCCTCGCTGATGAAGTCCCCGATGGTGCCACGATTCTCTTGGATGATGGCAGAGTGGAGATGCAGGTGGAAGAGATTAATCGAGAGAAACGCGCCTTACATTGTCGGGTAATTGTCGGCGGGACGCTCTCCAATAACAAAGGTGTTAACTTTCCAGGGGTCTACCTCTCCATTCGCGCCCTCACGGATAAAGACCGCCGGGATTTGATGTTTGGCTTAGACCAAGGAGTTGATTGGGTCGCCCTTAGCTTTGTTCGCAATCCTCAAGATGTGCTGGAGATCAAAGAACTGATTACCAGCGCCGGAAAAGATGTCCCCGTTATTGTCAAAATTGAAAAGCACGAAGCCATAGAACAAATGGATGCTATCCTCTCCCTCGCCGATGGGGTGATGGTGGCGAGGGGTGACTTAGGGGTAGAATTACCCGCTGAGGATGTACCTATCTTACAAAAGCGGCTGATTACCACCGCCAATCGTCTGGGAATTCCCGTAATTACCGCCACCCAGATGCTGGATAGCATGGTCAACTCTCCACGCGCTACCCGTGCAGAGATTTCCGATGTAGCGAATGCCATTTTAGATGGGACTGACGCCGTAATGCTGTCCAATGAAACCGCCGTGGGAAACTATCCCGTAGAAGCGGTATCCACGATGGCAAAAATTGCCACTCGTATCGAACAAGAGGAAATTGTGCGGAACATGGAAGATACTCGCCGCTCAATTCCCAACGCGATATCCCAGGCGGTGGGTCAAATTGCCGAACAGTTACAAGCCTGTGCGATTATGACCTTAACCAAAACGGGTTCCACAGCACGAAATGTCTCCAAGTTTCGCCCCTCGACTCCAATTCTGGCGGTGACACCCCATGTGGATGTAGCCCGACAACTGCAACTGGTTTGGGGAATTCGTCCCTTATTGGTGTTGGATTTACCGTCAACGGGTCAGACATTCCAAGCCGCGATTAATGTCGCCCAGGAAAAACAGCTTGTCGCTGAGGGGGATTTGGTGGTGATGACGGCTGGGACATTGCAAGGGGTGCCGGGTTCGACGGATTTAATTAAAGTGGAAGTGGTCACGGCTGTCCTGGGTCAAGGAATTGGCATTGGTAAAGGTTCAGTGAGTGGTTTAGCGCGGGTCGCCTATAATGCGGCAGAGGTGAACAACTTTAATCCGGGCGAAATCTTGGTGGTTCCGTCAACCAGTGCGGATTTTGTTGATACCATGCGTAAAGCATCAGGGGTAGTGACGGAGGAAGATAGTTTAACCAGTCACGCAGCGGTGATTGGAATGCGCTTAGGGGTTCCGGTGATTGTCGGCGTGAAAAATGCGACTCAGCGGATTCGAGATGGGGCGATTATCACCCTGGATACCCAGCGAGGTTTAGTTTATTCCGGGGCGATGGCGGCGAGTCCAAGTAGCAGTGGGGCGGTCATGGTTTAATTGCTGTAGGGGCGGGTTGAGGGACTTGCGTTTCGCGATTGATGATCACCTTTGTACAAAACCCGCCCTGACCCATTGAATTAACACACCTTCGAGTTAACATCGGTGGGTTACGGCGAATAGTTCATTGAAGGGCTATCGCTGCTGTGAAAATACTGCCTAACCTACCCTATCATTGAATCGGGCGCAAGGCTTTGCGCCCCTACGGTTTCCGGACGTAAGGTTAATCCATCGAATTAGTTGTAGGTTGGGTTGACGCAGGAAACCCAACACAATTCAAGGATAATTACCTGACATATTGATGAAATGATACACCTGCCAGTTAACATCGGTGGGTTACGGCGAATAGTTCATTGAAGGGCTATCGCTTCTGTGAAAATACTGCCTAACCTACCCTACCCCTGTACCTCTATTCCAGGCTATCGCTGGGTTTGATAAACTTGTACAGGTCGATCAATCCCTTTAAAGCGATACTCGTCCATTAGTTTCAAGTCTTGCTTGTGCGTCAGTAAGGCATAGGTATCTTCACTGATCACACATTCCCCAGGCGGACAAATCGCTTCCATTCGCGCCGCCAGGTTAATGGTTGCGCCTAAGGCGGTATATTCTACCCGTTGAGAACTGCCCACATCTCCCACTACGGCTTTGCCACTATTCACAGCAATCCGTAATTGTAAGGGTTCCGGTAATACCCCATCGGCATTCAGTTTATCTAAACGATTCAGCATTCCCTTCGCAGTCGCCAAGGCGCGGTCAGCATGATCCGGTTGAGATTCAGGAGCGCCAAAAAATGCCATAATGCAATCGCCAATATATTTATCGAGGGTGCCATTAAAGGCAAAGAGTTCTTGCAGCATCTCCTCAAATAAACTATTGAGCAATTGAGCAATCTGGACTGGACTTAAGCGTTCTGAGAGTGCTGTAAAGCCGACAATATCGGCAAATAGGATACTGATTTCGCTTTCAGCGGCGGGTAAACGACCATCGGGTAATGTGCGATAGGCAATCAGTTGCTGAACCACGGCGGGGGAGTGATAGCGTTCTAGCCGTTGGCGAATCATTTCTTCGCTGGTGAGTTTCTGGGTTAAGAGCCAGCGTTGTACACTCGATGCCACGAGGTTGGCTAAGGTGGAAAAAAAGCTGAGGTCTTCTTCGCCTTCTTGCGTCCAATGGGTTGACGAGTGATGGGCATCGGCATATAATACGCCAACTACCTTATTTTCATCCCAAAGGGGAACCGCGATCGCACTGCGAATTCCTTTGTACAGAATACTGACTTCTCCCTCAAAGCGTTGGTCAGCTTGAGCATCGGCGGTTTGAATCGCGACTTTTTCGGTAAAGACTTTTTGACAGATACTCCGACTAATCCAATGGCTGGACTCGGCTAAACTTTGCTGCTGATTGATGTTTCTGGATGCCGCATTGAGTAACTCTAATTGCCGTGAACCCGTTACATCGACCAATAAAGCAATCCGTTCGATGCTTTCGAGATAGCGAAAGACTACATCCTTGACCCGTGAGAAAATCGCTTCGATGGATTCCGCCGCACTTAAACCCTTGGCTATCTCGACCAAGTCCTTCAGCCGAGCAATGGTTGTTTCCTTGACGCTCAGTTCATCCCCTTTATCCTTTGCCTGTATCCATTGCTGTTGCAATTCTTTGACACTGCGAAGGATTGTGGCTTCTGCGGGTATCTGTTCGACGGGGATGGTTCGGGTTCGTCGCGACGAGTCCGCTAAAACAACCACGAGGCTGACATCCCCTAACCAAATCACATCCCCGTTTTTCACCAGTTGCGGCGAGGTAATCTGGCGTTCGTTCAGTAGCGTCCCGTTTTTGCTCCCCATATCCTTAATCATCCAATTGTCGGTTGCCGTTTTCAACAGGCGGGCATGATATCGAGATACTCCCTCGTAGGGTAAGGTTAGGTCACACTCCGGTAAGCGACCAATAGTAAATACATCCTGATTGACTGTCACCGTTTTTTCGGTATTTCCTTGGTGCAGGCGCAGTTTGAGTTCAGCCATACTTAAGATACGTCCTGGAAGCGAATATGGGGCGCAAAACGTTTTTCGATAATCCTCATCCCGTAGATTAATCTTAGTGTATTGATTTAGGAACACCCATGAGGGGTGATCAAGCCGTCATAATTATCAGTTATCAGTAGAGACACTTCCACAGAACGTCTGTACCCCGTCATAAAATACAGTATTTTCTCCCATGAGTTACTTGTTTTGGATAGAGACATGCCATTCTATGTCTTTTTAGCATACAGTCAAATCCCCGTTCCAATCGAATGAGATAAAACCTCCACAATCCGGATACCATCGCTTTTGCCTGAACAACTGATTAGGCTATACATTTACGTCCGGGCAGCAATCAATATTATAATGATAGGCGCATTACTAGACCAACGTTACCAAGTGGTTCAGGTTCTAGGGCAAGGTGGATTTGGTCATACGTATCTGGCACAAGACACCCACCGACCTGGTAATCCGACTTGTGTGGTTAAACATCTCAAACCTGCCACCAGTGAACCGGACTTTCTGCAAACCGCCAGACGTCTGTTTAATGGAGAAGCTGAAACCCTGGAAAAGCTTGGCACTCATGACCAGATTCCCCGGTTGTTAGCTTACTTTGAGGATAACCAAGAATTTTATTTAGTACAGGATTTCATTGCCGGACATCCCCTGAGTGTGGAATTGCAGCCCGGTCAACGTTGGCAGGAAGACCAGGTGATTCAACTGTTGCACGAAGTTTTATCAATCCTGGAATTCGTCCATAGTAATCATGTTATCCATCGAGATATCAAACCGGATAATTTAATCCGCCGCACTATAGATAACCAGCTGGTTCTGGTTGACTTTGGCGCGGTGAAGCAAGTCAAAATGCCATCGATTATGGCTCAAGCCGCCGTCAGTGACACGGTGGGAATTGGTACGCCCGGTTATATGCCTAGCGAACAGGGACAAGGTAGACCCCGTCCTAACAGTGATATTTATGCTTTAGGTATGATTGCTATTCAAGCGCTGACGGGGTTAAGTCCCACTCAGTTGGTTGAAGATCCGGAGACGGGGGAGATCATCTGGCAACAATATGCTCAAGTGAGTCAGGGGTTAGCCATTATTATGACGAAGATGGTGCGTCACTATTTTAAATATCGCTATCAGTCGGCAACTGAGGCGCTGCAAGCACTCCAGGCACTCACCCATCCTCACACACCCCAAAATTGGGCAGTCCTGGTTAACCATAAGGGGCGTTTTTATCTGACTGAAACGTTTCGTTTTCTGGGGAAACTGACAAAACCTGCTGCGAATGTATCCAATAACGCTAACCCTGCTAACCCTTCCCCATCTTCTACCATCCCAGCACCTCAATCCGCGAATTCTGATCAGAATACGGTAACGGTGGCGCCGGTGAATCGTTCCCGATCGCCAGTCGGTTCCTCATCTCACCCGAATCCGATTACTCACTCGCCTCGCACCTTATCCATATTAATCGGTGTCGGCGCGTTTACTCTAGGCGCGATCGCGATTTCGGGGATTAACCGATTATCAACTTCGCCGACGACGCCGCCAAATAACGTGGAACTTGCCCAGAATCAACTTCAATCTGAACCGACAACCCATCCACCTGAATCTGAATCCCCAAGCCATTCACCCCAACCTGAACCGACAACCCATTCACCCCAACCTGAACCCGCCCAGAGTTGTGTCATTGTTACTACACCCACCAATTTACGTTCCTTGTCTGGACGCCAGAAAACGGGGACTGTTCTGCAAAAAGATACTCAACTAACGGTAACCGGAAAAGAAGAAAACGGTTGGATCGAAATTAGTGAACCCGATCCGGGTTGGATCTGGAAGCGCCGGACAAAAAATACTTGCCCGTCCAATTAAGGTGTTTTTCGGGTTAATTGGCTGATTATTGCTCTGGAGAATCGGTGTGAGTAATAAAAGCTCCATAATAGGTGCTAAAACGCCAGAATTCTATTACAGGAGCAATTATAAATTTATTAATTTTTTCTAAAATATAGCGTTGAATTGGTTCAACTCTGACAGAACTCGTCGCCGTCATGTCAATCGATGTAAATACTTTCATGATTTAGCCTCCAAGGTTTTCTGAAGAGAGCCGACATCTGTGTATCCCTGTCAGGTGGTTGCTCTGGGCGTGCTAGACGTGAGTAATCAGGGATAGAGTGCGTTATCTAAACCCCCTTATTTTATTTTAGGTTACATTCGTTACTTTTTTTTTTCAATCTATCGACTATTGGGGAGCAGGGGGAGCAGGGGGAGCAGGGGGAGCAGGGGGAGCAGGGGGAGATAGGGGAGATAGGGAAGGTTAACTCAAAACTCTACCTTACCTATTGCCGATTGCCGATTGCCGATTGCCCATTCCCTGTTCCCTATTCCCTTGTCCTCATGCTCAACGTCAATGGTGTCCGGCTACTTAATTCAGCAAAATGGCGGATGCCAATTGAGTCAAAAAAGGATAAGTTTATTATTCAGCCGTTGAAAAATCAGTAATTTCACGTAGATAGATCGGTGGGGATCGGGAGTATTTTATGGTAAGAGATAAATACGCTTAAGTATGAGTATCAATAGGTATTGTGGAAAATACCTAAATCTTTATCCTGGCTTTATGGGAATTTAAGAAAACCTGTTAGATAATGGTCTATAAGTCGAGGCGGATCTTGCATTGTGTTTAAATTTACGATTGTCATCACCACCTATAACCGTTTGTCTCTATTGCAACGAGCCGTAGAATCAGCATTAGCACAAACGTTACCCTGTGAAGTGATTGTTGCTGACGATGGTTCCTCAGATGGTACAGAGGCATATATCCGTAGTTTAGGCGATCGCGTGGTTTATCACCGCAATCCAGTTAACGTGGGGCATTGTGCCACAATGAACGCCGCCGTTAAGCTAGCGCAAGGGGATTGGATTAAACCCATTGACGATGATGACTATCTTGCCTCTAATTGTATTGAGGAATTAACTAAGGCGATCGCCAGATATCCTCAAGCGGTTCTCTGTTCAACTCAGGCGATACAAGTCAACGAGAATGGTAGAGAAGTATCACGTACCCAACCAATTAACAATGCTCCGATTAACTATGTGCCTCAGTCTGAGATCCATTATCGGATGCTTTTAGAGCAACTGCCCTTTGGGACACCTGTACAAGTTGCCTTTCGCAAAGATGCCTTTGTCAAATCCGGGGGATGGGATTCCAGCTTTGAAGTGAACTATGATGATATTGACTCGTGGGTGAAAATTGCCCAATATGGAGATGCCATCTTAGTAAATCAGCATTTAGCCTACCGGACATTATGGCATCAAGGGAATCATCTCAAGTTTTCCCTGCAACAGCGCCTACAAAAGCATATCTCGATTAAAGAAAAAATTTATAAGTTTGTCCATCCCAAATACCATGATTCTCTGCCCTCGTTGCAAGATATTCAGGATTTTTTAAGCTTGTACTGGAGTTTAGTCGGCTTCAAGCAAGGGAAATTTGATCAGGCATTTCCCCTCTTATTCCCCGCTCTGTTTTCTGGGAAAGGTTGGCAACTCTTAACTCAAGTGATTTACGCCCGCAAATTTTATCAAACGTCTCAGCAAGATTGCCAAGCACCCCTTCCCAAGCAGATGCCTTTATTATCTGAAATATAGAGACGTTGCAGCCAACGTCTCTACATGATTACTTGCTCTCCTTTTTGGTTTTCGAGTTTGCCTGAGATCTCTTGAATTGCTTATGAGCGAACCAACCGAGTCCCAACAATCCAAAAGCGGCAGACGAACCCGGTTCAGGAACCGACTGGGGTTCTGAATCTAGGGCTTCTAGTGCATCGTCGGCGAGTTGTGCATGGGCAACTGTGGTTGGGTGAATACCATCCCAGAACAAATACTCATCTGGGTTGTCACAGACTTCAAACTCTTGTGTTCCATCTAATTTACCGTCATCCTTGAGGGGATGAATGCAAGAGTCGGTGACATTCGTAAAGCCAAATTCTTCGGGATTGGCAATGGTTTTATTCAGGAGCGAAAAAGCATCAAGCTGTGCAATATTGATGTTATCCAATTGGCTCAAGTTAGCCAGACTTGTGTCTAATAGAGTGTTATGGGTTTGAGATAAGAATGTCAGGATATTGGATACATCCTCGCCAGCATCAAGTGCGCGAGGAGTTTTACCCAAATCGGGCAAGTTCGGGACGAGGAAATTACGCGCTCCTAAATCATAGAGTGTTTGTACCGCTTCGGCTAAATTCCCTACTGTTTCTATCGGGTCAGGTTCAGATACAAGCTGGTAATCGTTAGGACCCCCCCATACAATATAGAGTGCATCCTCATCAGCTTGTTGATCCGCTACCTCTAGATCATCTTCAAACCACTCAACCTGATCTAACATTCCCGGTATCAATGCGCCAAACTCACCCACGCCTTGGGTACCTGTTTGAGCCGCACCGAAGGCAAAGTTGACGCTGTTGTTTGCCGTTGCACCATTAAAATAGGGACTAACTTGAGGTTGACCGTCATCCGTAAATGCAATTGGGGAAGGTATATTAGAACCGGGAAACAGCACGGATAATTCCGTAGAGGGGATCAGGTCTATGCCCAAATCTTGCGCTAAATAATCGCTCCAGACTAGACCATTAGAAAAACGTCCGTCCTCATCGTAGGGAGGAACAGAGGGTTCAACTGGCGGTACGTCAATATTAGTCGGTATACTATTGGCGGCGGTTGTGGCATTGAAGATATTACCGGGATCAGAGAGACTATCACCAAAAACATACATTTTGCTAAATGTAGCGGCTAAAGCCTCCGTGGGCAACATGAACGAAAAGACAGTAAATCCGAGAGCGACAATTGGTGTTTTCATGAGAGGTCTTGACCGTTGTTTCTAATTTGGACAATGAGAGTGTGGCATAGACTCCTTGGGAAACCCAGGGATTGTCTGTGCCTCAATTGGTTTGTATTCAGATGATTTTGATGAATCTTGATGCGGTTATAACCAACCCAGCCTACCCACCATTCAGTCTGGGATTGTTATAGTAGAGAGTGATATCTATACACGGTACAAGGATGATCAAGCTTAATCATCACCCTGTTGTAGTAAAAATCTTGTGTCTGTGACTCTGCACAAATTACTGAATATGAGTAAGAGTCTCAAGTCAGTTTTTAACTTTACTCCCTAAATGCAAATGTAGAGGCGATCATTTAGATAAATGCATAATTCTTTACTAACACACACCCTGCTTAATAAAAGTACACATTAATATTACATTAACTTACGAGAGTTGTAAAGACAACACCAACAACAAAACTTCGACAATTAACGTAAAGTCTTAAATCATAATAACAATTTCATTTTTAGTCAACCCCCGATGTGATGACTTTTAAATATCCAGACATAGCCACGCAAGCGATCTCCAGAATTTTATCGGAAAAGCGTTCCCCCTATAATCGAAATGCGGCACTCTTTGATGTACAAGAACCTATTACCAGTGCGTCGCCAGAGGTACGTCGGATTATAGAGAGAGTGTTACAAGCGGAAAAAGATAAACTTTATATGAAGACCCCCCGCCATATCAATGATGACATCTTGAGAATTGTCAAGGAAGAAGTTCAATGAAGCTGAGGTCAATCCGGCTGTGCAACTTTCGCCAGTTTTACGGGAAGACACCCGAAATAACTCTGGCAACTGGCGATCGCAATACAACGGTGATTCATGGTAACAATGGTGCTGGAAAGACGACGCTATTAAATGGCTTTACCTGGGTGCTGTACGAGAAATTCACGGCGGCGTTTGCGTCTCAAGAACAATTGGTGAACAAACGGGCAATTAGTGAAGCTGCCCTAAAGGAATCCGTAGAATGTTGGGTCGAAATTGGGTTTGAGCATCAGAATAAACGCTATCAGGCAAAGCGACTCTGCCGCGCTTACAAGACAGAAGCGGGCGTGGAACAGGGTAAAAGCGAATTATATCTACAAATTGCCGATGATGATGGTCGCTGGCTGCTACCTCAACAACTTCCAGAAGATATCATTGGGCGTATCTTACCAGCAAGCTTACATCAATACTTCTTCTTTGATGGGGAACGCATCGAGCAAATTGCCCGATCTGATAAAAAAGCCGACATTGCGGAAGCGACGAAGACGTTACTCGGTGTTGAGGTATTAAATCGCTCAATTAAACATCTCAAGGAAGCCAGAAAAAGCTTAGAATCTGAATTATCGTTAATCGGCGATTCGGAAACCAAAAAACTGCTCAAAGAACAAAAGCAACTGGAACAAAAGAGTCACAATCTGGTCAATCGGCAAGTCGAAATTGAGCAGGAATTAGCCCACCACGATGAATTAAAGCAAACCTTGAGTAGTCGCTTATTAGAACTCGGTGGCGCTCAAGAGTTGCAACAGCTACGGGATGAACTGGAAGCGCAACAAACATTACATCGAGACCAGCTTAAACAGGCAAAAGATAACCTTAAACGCACCCTGTCTACACGTAGCTATACTGTATTATTATCCCCAGTAATCACAGCGTTTCAGTCCATTGTCGAAGACTTGCGATCGCGCGGCGAACTTCCGGTTGGGATTAAACAGCAATTTGTCCAAGATTTATTGCACAGTCAGCATTGTATTTGTGGCACTCAACTACAGGAAGGAACCCCAGCCTATCAACAGGTTGCCGCTTGGATGGATAAAGCCGGATTAGCCGATGTGGAAGAAACGGCGATTCGCTTAGGGGTACAGGTTAGTGAAATTGAACGGCAAATCCCTGATTTTTGGGCAGATGTGGATCAGCAACAGATAATTCTAGCTCAAGAACGAGCGGAGCTTTCTCGCATTGAAACTCAATTGGATGATATTAGAAAAAAGCTGCTCACGTTTCCAGATGAGGATATTAGCCAACTACAAAAGCGCCTAGATGAAATTGATGTCACCCTTCGCGATTTAACCTTAGAAAATGGAGCAAATCAGCAGCAAATTGAACAGTTAGCCACTGATATCCAAGCCATCGTCAAGCAAATTTCTAAACATCAAATGAATGAGGCAAAGCAAGCCTTGGCGCAACGGCGGATTGCGGCAACTCAGGAGGCGGTTGAACGATTGATTGAAGTGAGAACCCGACTAGATAATCAGTTTCGCACGTCTTTAGAAAAGCGAGTTCAGGAGATTTTTACCGGGATTTCGTTTACCCCTTATCTGCCTAAACTGAATCAGAACTATGAATTAACCTTAGTGGAAAAAACCTCTGGAAACGAAGAACTCGTGGCAGCGTCTACGGGAGAAAACCAAATTCTCAGCCTGTCATTTATTGGCGGAATTATTGACCGGGTGCGGGATTGGATTCAAGAACAGGCGATGATGGGACCTGATAGTAGTACCTTTCCTATTGTCATGGATTCACCCTTTGGCAGTTTGGATGAAATTTATCGCCGCCAAATTGCCCAAACCCTGCCCACGTTAGCTAATCAGTTAGTCGTGTTAGTCACTAAGACTCAATGGCGAGGAGAGGTGGCGCAAGAGATGGAACCCTATATTGGTCGAGAATACGTTCTGGTTTACAATTCACCGAAACCCGAGTGCGATCGCGATCGCATGGAACTTGGAGGCGTTGGCTATGATTTAGTCAAACCGAGTCCGAATGAGTTTGAATATACAGAAATTGATGAACTACCCAGACCTACTTCGTTGAGGTCTGGGTTTCTACAACCAGACCAGTAGGGCTGTGTTTCCGACGCTTCGCCTGCCCTAGTTGCTTCATGCTTCCCGTTCGCTTGCGCTTACAAGTTTCTGAAGTAGAGCTAGAGACATCTGCGTCTACGAGGCTCGTTCCAAACCCCGGTAGCTTTCCTAATGCCCACAAAAGCATGACTAAGGCAGCGGCTAAGTCCCTATCCATGGTAAATCCGCATTTATGGCAATGATGAACTCTTTCGTCTAAGGTCTTTTTCTGCTGATTTCCACAGTTAGGACAGGTTTGGGATGGTTTAACTTTGCGAGTGGGAACTTCAACAAAAACCCCACCCGCGTCTTTTACTTTATATTCAATCGCTGACCTTAGCATTCCCATGCCCACATCTAAAATGGATTTGTTTAGTCCGGCTTTTTGCTTTTTGCGCTTACCTTTTTTGGCTTGGCGGGTCATTTTAGAGACTTCTAGTTTTTCTGTAGCAACGAAGCTATTACAGCGTACAATGTCTGTTGCTACTTGGTGTACCCAATTTTGACGCTGATTAGCGACCTTACGGGTTACTTTGCTAATTTTAGCTTGGGTCTTTTTCCACCGGCTAGAGCCTTTCTGTTTCTTCTGTCTATTGGGAGCCGTTTTACGACGCTTTCCCTTAGAAAGATGCTTGATTTTTGCCTCAGCTTTTCGCAAAAACTTAGGGGCTTCAATAAAAGAATGGTTTTCCCCATCAGTTATCGCCAACGCTGACTTGCAACCCAAGTCGATGCCAACTGAGCCAAAATCTGTTTGTCTTGTTGCCGCCTGTAGCTCGGTTAAGTTAACGGTGATACTGGCGTACCATTTGCCATTGCGATAAACAATGGTACAAGTTGTCGGAGTCCCCCAAATCCGGGCTTTACCGCGCATCTGGATAGAACCAATTTTGGCTAATTCCAGATAACCGTTATCACCTGTTGTGTGTACCTTCCAACCTGTTTTACTCGGATACGTCCAGCCCGAATAATGCTTAATCGACTTATATTTAGGTCGCTTGGCTAACCCTTTAAACCACCGATTAAAAGCGTAATCAACACGCTTTAACGTAGCCTGCAAAGTCATGCAATTACATTCTTTGTACTCTCCCCAAACTTCCTTGAAAGCAGGCAAAGAGTTTTGCTGCTCAAAGTAATCAACTCGGTGATTAAACCTTTGATACTGGGTAAATCGATTGCAGACAGCAGCGTTATACAGGTCTTTATGCAACTTACGGTGATACCGTAATGCTGAAGATTGCTTTTTATTGGGGTATAGCCGAAAAGTTACACGTCTTGTTGGCATTGCCGCTTCCTCCTGTTAACATTAATCTAACAGACTCAGGTGGGGGTATGTCAAGTGAAAGCCAGAAAAGGTTCTCATTCCGTATTTTCTGTTCAACTGCATATAGTGTTCGTAACTAAATACAGACGTAAGGTTATTACATCGGGAATGCTGGAGCGATTGCATGAGGTGCTTGCAAATATTTGTATTAAGACAAAGTGCCGCCTTGTCGAGTTCTCAGGAGAAGCCGATCACGTACATCTATTGGTAGACTTTCATCCTGACAACAAACTTTCATCTCTAATTGGCAGCATGAAGTCTGCTTCCAGTCGAATCATCAGAAAAGACTTTGCTGTGGAACTATCACAAACTTATACCAAGTCAGCATTCTGGTCAGGCTCTTATTATGTTGCCTCTACTGGTGGCGCTCCCATTGAGAGAGTCAAAGCTTACATTAAATCCCAAGAAGCACCTCAAGATTGATTGCCTTCGTTCCTCCGGCAATCCGCTATCCCTCCCCACCCTGCTAACGCTGAGGGTGGGGACTCCCGCGATACGTTGAAACAATCGCCCCCACACCATCAGCGATTAGTAATCGAAATCGCCCATACCAGCGCCAGCACCAGCACCTTCCTTAGGTTCAGGCTTGTCAACTACGATACATTCAGTAGTCAATACCATACCCGCGATTGAGGCGGCATTTTGTAGAGCGGAACGAGTCACCTTAGCGGGGTCAACGATACCAGCTTCAAACATATCAACGAACTCATTCGTCGCGGCGTTGTAGCCAACGTTGAAGTCTTTCTCTTTCACCCGCTCAGCGATAACCGCACCATTTTGACCCGCATTCTCAGCAATCCGCTTCAGGGGTGCTGGGAGCGCACGGGACACAATCATCGCCCCAATCAAACCTTCACCGCTCAGGTTTTCATTTGCCCACGATTCCAGGGTTGGGGTGAGGTGAGCCAGAGTCGTACCACCACCGGGAACAATTCCTTCTTCTACCGCCGCTTTAGTCGCGTTAATCGCGTCTTCTAAGCGCAGCTTGCGGTCTTTCATTTCGGTTTCGGTAGCCGCCCCGACTTTGACCACAGCAACGCCACCGGACAACTTCGCCAAACGTTCTTGCAGTTTCTCCTGATCGTAGGAGGAATCGGATTCTTCAATCTGACGACGGATTTGTTCACAACGAGCTTTAACACCCGCTTCGTTGCCTTCCGCCACAATCGTGGTGTTGTCTTTGGTGATGGTAATGCGACGTGCCTTACCCAGCATCTCTAGCTTGGTGTTTTCCAGCTTCAGACCCGCGTCTTCGGTGATGAGTTGACCACCGGTCAATACGGCGATATCTTCCAGCATGGCTTTACGGCGATCGCCAAAACCCGGTGCTTTAACCGCCGCGACATTCAGCACACCGCGCAGGCGGTTGACCACCAGAGTCGCTAGGGCTTCTTTTTCAATGTCTTCAGCCAGAATCAGCAGAGGGCGACTGGAACGGGCAACTTGCTCGAGTACAGGTACTATGTCCTGAACCAGGGTGATTTTCTTGTCGGTGATCAGGATGAAGGGTTCTTCCAGAATCGCTTCCATCCGCTCCATGTCGGTAGCGAAGTAGGGCGAAATATAGCCCTTGTCAAAGCGCATCCCTTCGGTGATTTCTAATTCGGTGGTCATGGATTTCCCTTCTTCTAAGGAAATCACACCTTCTTTGCCCACCTTATCCATAGCTTGGGCAATCATCTGACCGACTTCTTCGTCATTACCGGCAGAGATGGAACCAACTTGAGCAATGGCTTTAGAATCTTCAACAGGACGGGCATTTTCGGCAATCTTGTCTACTAAGAAAGCAATGGCTTTGTCAATGCCTCGCTTCAGGGCGATCGCATTCGCACCAGCCGCCACGTTCCGCAAGCCTTCTTTAACCATGGCATGAGCCAACACGGTAGCGGTTGTAGTACCGTCACCCGCTGCATCATTAGTCTTAGACGCAGCTTGACGAATCAGGGCGACACCCGTGTTTTCAACGTGGTCTTCTAATTCGATTTCTTTAGCAATGGTCACCCCGTCATTGACAATTTGAGGAGCGCCAAACTTTTTCTCCAGAACCACGTTGCGACCTTTTGGACCGAGGGTAACGGCAACGGATTCTGCCAGAATATCCATACCCTTTTCCAGGGCGCGACGAGCATTTTCGTTGTAAATGATGCGCTTAGCCATAGATTTCCGTGATGTTGAGTCTGATAGGTGAACTGTGAGTTGTGACTAGTTGTTATGAGTTCATCATTCAGGAGAGTTACCAGTGATCTGGCTTCTATACTCCTGAACGTTTAGCGATCACGACTAGGAAACGACAGCGAGGATGTCTTTTTCTGAAAGCAGAACATACTCTTCGTTGCCTAGCTTGATATCAGTACCGGCATACTTGGAGTAGAGAACCTTGTCACCAATTTTGACTTCCAGTTCCGAGCGAGAGCCATCATCGTTGCGCTTGCCAGGACCGGTGGCGACAATTTCCCCAATTTGAGGCTTCTCTTTGGCGTTGTCAGGTAACAAAATGCCACCTGCCGTTTTTTCTTCAGCGGCACTGACCTTGACAAAAACGCGATCGCCTAATGGCTTGACTGTAGAAACACTCAGAGATACGGCTGCCATTGAATTCCCTCCTAATTAGCGTAGTTTAGTCTCACTTTGCACTTTCTGCTGTCGAGTGATTAGCACTCTCTGCTTCTGAGTGCTAATTTACTCAACTTAGGCATGAAACTGCAATCAATTTCCGGGTACGGGTTCCCGAACTAAAGGATGGGGGTTTGGGATTTGGGGTTTGGGATTTGGGGTGTGGGGTGTCGGGGGAGCAGGGGGAGCAGGGGGAGCAGGGGGAGCAGGGGAAGCAGGGGAAGCAGGGGAAGCAGGGGAAGCAGGGGAAGCAGGGGGAGAGAAAGTTATCTGTTTGAATGCAACTCCGTATAAGTACCTAGACATAAATTCTGTCCGCTGCACTCAGAAATGTTAACAAGCAGCAAATCCTTACTGTTCCCCGTTCCCTGTTCCCTGTTCCCTAGACGTGTAGTGAAACGCTACCCTACAGGATAGTGGGAATGTTTAGCGGGTAAGACGATGAAAGGGAATAGAGCCTCAGACAAAACACTGTTAGCCAAAAATGTAAATAGCCTCGGACTGAATCAAATTCAACGCCATGTTTTGCTATGCGCTGACCAGACTAAACCGAAGTGCTGCTCTAAACAAGCGGGTCTGGATTCCTGGGACTACTTAAAAACTCGTCTGAAACAGCTTAAGCTGGATCAACCCACTCCAGAGCGACCAAGCTGCATCTTCCGTACCAAAGCTAACTGTCTGCGCGTCTGTGCGAGTGGTCCAATTCTGGTGGTTTACCCGGATGGTGTTTGGTATCGTAACGCGACGCCAGAGGTGATCGAACGCATTATTCAAGAGCATCTCATTGGCAACAAGATTGTGGAAGACTATGCTTTTCTGGTTCATCCTCTCCCAGAAACCGATCAATCTCCTATTTCCGACGCAGCAGGAGTTAAAAAAGCCGACAGTCAATCCCAACCGCCGATAACTCCTGAAAAAGTTGCCAGTGTAGATCAACCGAAAAACCTTTGGAGCAAGATTGTCCAGCGCTTCTGGAAAGACTAGCGCAGCATGACGCAAATACGTGAGCAGCTCGTTCTCAGGCGGGGAAGCGGGGAAGCTGTTGCTTTTTTTACCACAGTGTATGAGTTCTTGCCTATTTAGTTTTCGGGTTCGCTAGACTAACATAGGACGAGATATATCTAGACTTCAAAATCCTTGCCGATCGCTCGCGTCAACAAACACAGGCTATAACATTGACAGCTAATCCTTGGACTCAGCCAGTATCCTTACAGCAGCTCAGGGTTAGCTGCTCAATAACGTCCGGTTAGCAGGCGTGGAACCAGAACAACGAAATTTTTAACTATCCACCTAAACTTCCGAATGACCAGTATCAACGTATGAAAGACAACGGTGTCAGAACTAACAAGCGACTGCTGCTGATTGACGATGACCCTAATCTGATTTTGCTCGTTAAGGACTACCTCGAGTTTCGCGGATATGACGTGATCACAGCGGAAAATGGTCGAGAGGCGTTGGACGTTCTCGCTCAAGACATTCCGGACATGATCATTTGTGATGTAATGATGCCAGAGATGGACGGCTATGCTCTAGTTGAGTATGTTCGGCAAGATCCGAGCATGAACTGGGTTCCTGTCCTATTTCTCTCTGCCAAAGGACAAAGCAATGATCGGGTGAAGGGACTCAACACCGGTGCTGATGTTTACATGGTCAAACCCTTTGAGCCAGAAGAATTAGTCGCCCAAGTTGAATCCTCCCTGAGACAGGCTAGCCGCTTAACAACTCGCCCTCAAACACCTGGAGGAGAGCCGCCATCTAACATTCAGGTTCCCGCCAATGTGGAATTGACACCAACCGAACTTAAGGTAGTACAGTTTGTCGCACGCGGGTTGGCAAATCGGGAAATTGCCCAGGAACTTAATGTGAGCCAGCGCACGATTGAAAGCCATGTGTCTAATATGCTGGGCAAAACCGGATTACATAACCGTACTGAATTAGCGCGTTGGGCGATTGAAAGTAGTCAGGCTTAGTTGTCATGGTTCGTTGGTCTTATGCCAAAAACTTCTATCCCTCAGTAAGGGCTCTCGCGAGTTAAGTTCGGGGTTTTCTCCTGAACGTTATTGGTGATTAACCCACTAATTGCAACCCAGCATGTTTGACAAAGGCATACCAATCTTGATTGAAACCTTTAAATTCAACGTCCTTTAGGGTAAATTTTATGTGAGAATCTTCAATTGGCAACGATACCATATTATAGGCATCAGGTTTATTGGTTAATAGCACCAGTTCAGTACCTGCGGGAATCGGTTGCAGAGCATTTGGACTGAGATACATCGATTGAACAGGGGCACGCTTAATTACAGTATCCACGTTAAATACAATTTTGAGTAATCCCCCTTCAGGTGGCAAACTTTGTCGGTAAACCATCATTTTTACAACATCTTTTTCTATTTGCTTCGAGAGCATCTGTGCCACCGTTTCGGTTGGTCTCAGGGGTTCTTTGGTGATTTGAACATGATCAATAAACGCATACCAATTTAAACTTCTACCCTGAAATCCAATATCCTGGAAACTGATCCGAATATGTCGGGTCAGATCGGGGGGCGCGTAGGATTGTAGAACTAATAATGTGCTAGCTGGAATCGGCTGAAGTTTATAGCTTGGCAGTAAACTGGATTGAATAGGTTCTTGTTTAAGAATTGTATCTTGGGTAGACAACATTCGGACTAAGTTAACCATAGTTTGATAGTTCCTTTAATTGTTATTGGTCATTGGTTATTGGTCATTGGTCATTGGTCATTGGTCATTGGTCATTGGTCATTGGTCATTGGTCATTGGTCATTGGTCATTGGTCATTGGTCATTGGTCATTTGTCATTTGTCATTGGTCATTTGTCATTGGTCATTTGTCAGCACGTTTGCGTTGGGTTTGGTCTACATCGGCTCTAACTCGCTCATAACCAATTGCAGTTACCGGGAATATTGCCGCCAACTCTTTGACTACCCTTAACTCCAGTTGCCGTGAGGCTTTAATAGATGGGGGGAGTTTACACTGTTTACGATTATCAAACCTGCATTGGCGGTGGTTACGTTGCTTGAACGGAACGTCCCGGTTAATTCTTCTACCTCGCCGAGACCGTCGTAGCATGGCACGGGTCTCCATTCGCTTTTTAACCCGCCCAAATGGAAGGATAAGGTGCAATTGTAGCAGGGTGCATTTAGCCGACTGGACACCGATACCGGAATACGATTTTCCTGGATCTACTCCGACAGTAATCGGTTGTACTTTCTCTGCCTTGGCGAGAGTGAGTTGAACGTAATAGATGCCCAAGTCCGACCACTTCCCAACCGCTTTGCCTTCTTTGACCCATCGTCTAGCCCTAGATGGTTTAGTGGGCATTAGTGGCTTTCCTTCTTTGCTAACTACTGGGACACGATTCATAGAGATAATCCACTCGTGTAAATGTTTATGTCTCTTAAGGCATTGGTAAGGGTGTGTCCTGGATTTAGAGGGTGTTCAGAGATTCCTGAACCTACATTTAAGCCAAGCTAGAGAAGCGCTCTTGTTGTGATTATCCCTTACCAACTCATGCCCTATTCATGACTTCTTGGCAGGTTATCTCTACCAATCCCCGTCCTCACGAAGTAGGGCGGGGTTCATGAAAACTATTCTCTCCCTCCCTTTTTAAGAAATACTGCCACGCTTACGGGCTTCTTTGTAGGATGTTCCCACATTTCGTAACCCAGCGCGAATCATCTGCTGTTCTAATAGGGTAAAAAAGCGGGCGCGATCGCCTCCCCGAACCACAGCCTGATTATGGGCTTCTGCTATAGCAATGGGATAGCCATAGCCTTTGTAAACCTGTGCCAGCATTAAACTTAGGGCTTGATTGAATAACATCGTATCCTGGGCTACCCATTCTGGAACCTCGACGCGGGCAATTTCTGTACCAACGTGAACATAGCAAAAGTAAATCCGGTGATGATCGTATAGATCTAAAATTCGTACCGAACTGCGAAATAAAGGACTACGTTGTCCGGGTTGCAGTAAACTCGACCAGAGCATCGTATCACGTAAGGGTTCCACCACCTGACAAGGCAATTTATCGGTAACAGAGGCGCAATGGCTGAGACAGTTTGGGGTGTCATAAGGACAGGCTTGTAAACGGAGAAAATGCAGGGCTTCGTTGCTGCGAGACGCGCTCAAATAGCCCATCAGTGGTACATTTACCGATCGCAACTGATCCCAAGCGGCTAAAATCGGGGGTAGGATGCGATCGCGGGCTTCTGTGGGTAAGGACTCCAGAAACCAGTAAATCAGTGATCCATCCACCATCGCCAGATTGGGAATATCAAAGTGAGAACCCGGCGGATTGACCCAACGACATGCCATTTCTGCCAATATCGACACCTCAGATACAGTGCGACGATACCCCATCCATTCTTCGGTACGAATCCCCCATTGGCGAGATATGTATAAATCTTCGGGTCGGTAAAAGACTTCGGGTAGGTTATCCAAAAGCGGGTGTAAACTCTGCCCATAGTGCAGCATCACCCGACCGACATTAATTAAATAACAATAGGCGATTTCGTGATGGGAGGGAGAAATTTGAGACCCATCGGTAGCGAAAACCGTGTGGCTGGCGGGAGGGGAGTCCAGATCAAGGCGAGTATCCAGGGATTCGACAGGAACAGCCGCCGTAAAGGTTATGCGATCGCGCCATTGCTGGTGGGATTGAATCAAGTCATCCTGTCGGGTATTAGTCTCCAGCAGCAGCTTTTGCGCCAGTTCCCAGCGTTGACGACTTGCCAGCGCCTCCCCTTTCAGATGCTGGCTAATTCCAGGGATTTGTTTCGCGAGTTTCGTGAGATCGAGCATTTAATTATAGTACCCGATGCAGGATATGTATAATTATTTTATCTTTATTTAACGATTTCAGTAGTAATAATTAAAACGATTGCTTAAACAAGGTAAACCTCCGACTTCCTTGGAAAATATTGTAACCATTTTTACAGTTGGTGACTTCCTTCAAACATGGATTGTAAGATTCAAACCCCAAATATTAAGTTATATAAAATAAGCTTGAATTTATCTCGGTAGCTGTCCTAGATTCAAGTCAATCCAACTGGCATTCATGAGAGTATTGTGTAACCCAGATGAGGAAAGCTAGATAACTGTGACTTGATTTGGCTTAAAGCTGTGTGGGGAATAAGCTGAAAAGTGTTTCCCATGAATAAGGAAATTTAAAGAAAAAGGAAATTGGATGCCGTTGGCATAAAGTTTGTTAATCAATAATACTGACGAGGTACATTATGGATGTTGCAACCCTTTCCAAACTTGGTGTAAAACATGCTGAAAATGCCGTAGCAGAATCCCTACGGATTAAAACTGGATTAGATTGGACAAAGCCAGTTACGTTTTACGGGATTATCAATGAACGTTGTAATGCAAAATGTCGCCAGTGTGAGTATTGGCGACTCCCTGAAAACAAAGAGGAAATGACGATTGAAGAATGGAAACGCGCCCTCCTCAGTATAAAAGACTTTGTGGGTGAGTATTCCATCAACTTTAGTGGCGGTGAACCCTATATCAAAAAAGGATTTCTCTACCTACTGGCGTTTGCCAACAGCAATGGTATTCACTGCGGTGTGACCACAAATGGCTCGTGCATGACCCAGGAAAATGCTGCCAAAACTGTAGCAGCGCGTCCCTTTAATGTAAATATGTCAGTGGATGCACCCAATGCAGAACTGCATGATTACCTACGGGGTTATCCCGGTTTATTTGCTAAACTTTCTAACGGCATTAAGTATCTACGCCAGGAACAAGAAAAACAAGGTATAAGCTTCCCGATTATTGTCAAACCGACATTAAATCGCCTTAATTTCCGCTTAATGCCTGAACTGGTAGAATGGGCGCAACAAATTGGCGCGACTGCTGTTAATTTCCAGCCCGTCAATCTTTGGACACCAGAAACTTATCATGAACTGTGGCTGAAAGCCGAAGACTATGAAGACTTTACCCAGGTAATTGAGCGCCTGATTGAAATGAAGCAAAACGGTGCGCCGATTATGACGGGTGATGATGTTTTGCGGCTTTTCTTACCTCATTTCCGTGAAGACAAAGCACCTGAATCCGTTCGCCCCTGTCGAGTTGGACTTCGCAATTTCTGGATTGAGACAGATGGGAATGTGAAACTCTGTAATGATTATCCGGTGATTGGTAATGTTAAACACCAGAGTGCCAAAGACATCTGGTATGGGGAAAAAGCCAAAGAGATTCGCCAGCAGACATTGGACTGCGGTAAACTTTGTTTGATTACCTGCGTGTCGCAAAAGACGCTTAAGGATAAAGTTTTGATGGGAATGAAGCTACTGAAGAATTGATCCAAAATTCCGATTATCCCTCGCCTGGAGAACTAGACTATGCTCTCAGGTAGAGGTACGAGGGATTTCATTTGGGTTTCACATAAAAGGTTCGATAGAGACGTCCCGTACTTGGGATGATACAGCAGATTTCAGGTTAATGAGGTACAGTCATCTAAGCAAGATCCCCGACTTCTTGAAGAAGTCGGGGATCTGTTTGTGTACCTCACTTAGTTGAAAAGCGCTGTAAGCACCTGGACATAAAATCTGTCCGCTGTACTAAGAAATGTCAACAGGCGTCAAATCCTTACCCCACTACTTAAGCACATCTTATTAGAATTACAAGTTTGCATAAAACTTTTACGCAGGTTTCATCAAATACGCCCGTTGCATATCCCTAGCGTTAATGGAGATTCTTACTTGATTTAGATTAGATTTTTTGGAAAAATCATTGAGTTTATCTTTGATTAGTTTATTCTTACTCATAACACCAAAATTATAAAAAAGCCTGTCTAGGGTTAGTGAACGACCAACATAGTCTAACTTCAGCATTGTAAAGCCAGCTTGAGTTGCCATTTTTTCTAGAGTCTGGCTAGTAAAAAAGTAAATATGTCCATTGCAACTTAGGCTTCTTTCTCTTTTGCCCAACAATTTGAACACTAACGTGTCGTATCTGGGCGTTTCTACAACAAAGACACCACCTGGCTTCAAGAGGCGATAAACTTCTTTAAACGTCATATATGGATCAGGTACATGCTCTATAACATGCATCATTAATACTACATCGATTGAATTATCGCTAATTTCTGCTTTTTCTAAGGTGCTAGGAATAGCTTTTATGCCAAAATGAGATTCTGCATATTTACATTGACCTAAGTTAGGTTCAACTCCCATTACCTGCCATTCATCTTTTTTAAAAAAGTTTAATAAGTAACCAAAACTACTGCCTATCTCAAGTAGTTTGCCTTTTTTTGGATAATATTCATTCAGGAATTTTTGGGTTGATTCATAATCTTTAACCTGAAGTGATTCTTTTTCTAACTTTTGTCGATCTGGATTAGATAGAACCCAATCTGGATTCCACGTCTCGATCCCTACATGATCCGCATCTTTTGCCCTAGGGTTAGCATACATCAAATTACAACAGTTACACTTAACAATTTGACTGATTTGAGCTACACCAGGTTCAAATAAAATAGTGTAGTCGTCGCTACCGCAGAGATTGCATCTAACATATTGCATACCTCATCGTTCCTTACTTAGCTCTATTTTTAATAAGATTATATATGAAGTTGCAATAGATGTAACGTTCTTAAGCTAAACTTTAGCTTTTTGGCAAGGGTGCAAAACATCAGTTTCAGGAAACCATAATTTGAACTCTAGTTAGACCAAGCGGAGAAATCCTGAGCAAACTCGGATAGAGACAATAACTGAATTTTTGGATGATTGCGAACCTCGTCTCGATGCGCTGCCGTATTATAGCCCCAATCTGCTAAATAGAGTCTCACCTGAGCCAAGTCTGACTGCTGTTCCACTGATAGTAAGGTATTTAACCGATCTTCTACAAACCAGAGACTTGCCGATTCATCTGTAAAGTCTTGTATCAGTTGTCGTAGTGTTTGGTGTTTGGGACGTTTAATTTCTTTACCGATAATTCTATCCTCTGATAATTCGATACCTTGTTGTTGTAATAACTGCTTGGCAAAGCGCCCTTCTTTCGTGGTAACAATAAAGACTTGTGTTGGCGTTTCTAATATTTGCTGTAGGCGCTCAATTACCCCAGGATAAAAGCGGTGCAGTGCTAACCAGCCTTCTAAATCATTAGTAATCCATTCATCGCGAATTTTATCGACTTGTTGACCTAAGTCGCTTGGCTGCAAGTTGTCGGAGTCGATACATTGGTGTAAAACGGTTGACCAATCTTGTAAAATCTGGGTTTCTGAAACGCCTAAAAGTAACGCTCGTAGTAAAACAGGCATTTCCCACCCCGCTTCAATCACAGGGCGCAAGCGGTAAAATTTATCAGCTAAGTCTGGCGGGGGTGTTGTGTTTTTAGGTTGCCAAATTTTGCAGTAGGTACGCCAAGCAGTTTGGAAATATTCCAGAAGTCCATCACAGATAACGCCATCAAAGTCGAGGGCGAGAATGGTGGGTGCATTAGTTGACATAAAGTTATTTGAATGATGAATAATGATCTCGCTGATTTAAGGGCTGGTGGGCATTGCCCACCCGACGGGATATGAAGGGTTTCGGCGTTCCAACAATGCAAATTTTCACTTAATTGGCAACAACCTTATTGCGCTTGGGATCACCAAGTTTGGAACGGGATTGAGAGCTTTTCGGATTGAGGCTGGGTTGATTGCCCCAGTTTTGGGTAAGCTTGTCTAGAAGTTGGTCTTGCTGTTGGCGAAATTCCCAGACGTTATTGCCCCCATTAATAATCGCAAACCAAACCCGATCGCGCTCTTGCGTAGGCATGACTCCGGCTAAAGCACTGACTTGACGTAGGGTTCCGGTTTTCATCGCGGTTCCCTCTGGCAGGTTGCGAGCATAGATTGTCCCGTGTCTATCGCGCCCTGCTAGGGGGAATACATCAATTACACCTAAGTTATGAGGGGTTAATAATTTTTCCAGGGCGATTAGCATCGCGGTAGCTGCACGGGGAGAGATTTGGTTTTCTGTTCCTAATCCTGATCCATTAATCAGTTGAATTTCCGCTTGAGGTACATTGGCTAACTTGGCGGCTTCTTTGGCAACAATCTCAGCCCCACCAACGGCATCGGCTAAAATCTGAGCCATGCCATTGTTACTATAGATGTTCATTTCTCTGAGGATTTCCGTCAAGGGTAGGGATTGGTGGCGTAATAGTATTCTGGTATCATCAGGCGGAATTTTTACCGTTTTGATTTGACCGCTAATCACCAGTTCAGGTTTGGGAGTTCCGGGAGACATTCTGCCATGGTGACGGATAACGGAACGAGACCAGGTTTTGCCATTTAATCCTGTCTTTAGCAACTCACCCGATCGCGTCGGATCTTCTTCGTAGTTCATCGAAAAATTGCCAGCAATGACTAAATTGCCATTGACGCGGCGAATCCCAAGCTGGTTGAGACTATTTCCCAGCGCGATCGCTTCTTCCCAGACAAACAGCGGATCACCACCGCCTTTAATCACTAAATCTCCCTCTAATACGCCATCGCGGATATCCCCTGTAGCACCCACTTGGGTTTCAAACTTATAATCAGGTTTCCATTGACTTAACGTCACCAATGTGGTAGCAATCTTAGTCAATGAAGCCGCAGGACGGGGAACTTTGCCCTGATGTTCTGCCAGCACATTCAGCCCTGATTGTATCCAGATACCTTGATTGTCTGCGAGTGAACCCTTGTTTCTTAGGTCTTGGAGATATTGATTAATCGTGGCTTCGGCGCTCGGGTCAGGCTTGGGTAGAGTAAATAAGGATGTTTCTTGCCATGGCAAGGGTTGGATAGTCTCAACCTTATCTAAATCCAACGTGGCAGCCTGCATTCCCACAATCTTGACCAATAACGCGGCTATCGATGAAGCAATTAATCCAGAACCAATTCGTTGTAACATTCCGTTTCTCCTCCACGGTGCTTTATTGTACGAACTGGATGGCACCGATGAAAAGGTTTCTTCAAGGGTTTTTCTGGGAGATCAGCACTCTTGAGCAGACGGGGTGTGGGGTGTAGGGTTTAGGGTGTAGGGTTTAGGATGTCGGGTGTCGGGTTTGTTGCAAAATAAGCTAAAACAGGATTACTCAATCAACGTTCTCTAAGTGAGGGTCAGTTTGGTAGAGGTTTTCCGTAACGGCTTCTGTTAAAATCTTTAAGGTTTCTATCTCTTTGAGCAATGGCATCTCGCGAACGGATCGCAATCGACGCGATGGGAGGGGATCACGCTCCCTCAGAAATTGTGGCTGGAGCTATCCGAGCCCAAGAAGAGTTGGGCGTAGAGGTTATATTGGTTGGCGATCCTCAAGCTATTGAAGCGTCCCTGAAAGAACACAGCAGTCCGCGCCAGCTAGAAATAGCCCCGGCGGAAGACGTAGTTTCCATGGAAGAGGAACCCTTGGTGGCGATTAAACGCAAACCCAAGGCGTCAATCAACGTGGCGATGGATTTAGTGAAAACCAAGCAGGCACAAGCTGTGGTGTCGGCGGGTCATTCTGGCGCGGCGATGGCGGCGGCATTACTGCGTTTGGGACGGCTTAAGGGCATCGATCGCCCAGCGATTGGTGCTGTGTTCCCCACTCTCATTGCTGGAAAGCCAGTGATTATTCTAGATGTGGGGGCAAATGTGGATTGTCGCCCCAAATATCTGGATCAATTTGCGGTGATGGGGACGGTATATAGCCAGTATGTGTTGGGAATACCAGAACCCAAAGTTGGGTTGCTCAATATTGGTGAAGAAGACTGTAAGGGCAATGATTTAGCCATTCGGACTCATCAACTCCTTCAGAAGAATTCCCGAATCACCTTTTTGGGTAATGCTGAAGGGAGAGATGTCCTTTCCGGGCAGTTTGATGTGATTGTCTGTGATGGCTTTGTGGGTAACGTTTTACTCAAGTTTGCTGAAGCCGTGGGAGACATAGTTCTGCAAATTCTGCGGGAGGAATTGCCCCAAGGTTTACATGGACAAATAGGGACAGCGATTCTCAAGCCGAATCTGAAGCGGATTAAGCAGCGTATTGATCATGCCGAACATGGGGGTGGGTTGCTCTTGGGAGTGGATGGAGTCTGTATTATTAGCCATGGTAGTTCTCAGGCACCGTCTATTTTTAATGCGATTCGCTTGGCAAAAGAAGCGATTGATAATCAGGTGCTGGAGCGTATTCAGTCTACTGAGATCAAAGCGGCGAAACAATCAGCAACCCGGAGTGGGGGGAGTGAATCGTTAGATGTGAATCAGCCATCTGAGGTGAAGCCTTCGGACGATACGACAGGTTAGCGTGGTGCGATCGCGACTAGAATGCCAGCAGAGGCGAGAGTGGGTGGGGCGTGAATTGGCGGTTTCTTTGATGGAGAATCATTTTGAATCAACTAGGCACAGGGATTGCGATTACTGGCAGTGGTTCGGCGACACCCGATGGTGTTTTGGATAATCATCAACTCAGCCAAATCGTTGAGACATCAGATGAGTGGATTACCAGCCGTACAGGAATTCGTCAACGGTGTCTAGCTGACGCTAAAGCCAGTTTGAGTGGGTTAGCGGCTGAAGCGGCGAAGCGGGCGATCGCGATGGCGGGAGTTGAGCCGGATCAGGTACAGCTAATTATCCTGGCAACGTCTACACCGGATGATCTGTTTGGTACGGCGAGTCAAGTTCAGGCGTTACTCGGCGCATCGAATGCTGTTGCGTTTGACCTCACGGCGGCTTGTTCTGGCTTCGTGTTTGGTTTAGTAACCGCCGCCCAATTTATTCGGACTGGCGTTTATCAGAATATTTTATTAATTGGCGCGGATATGTTGTCGCGCTGGCTGGATTGGTCCGATCGCGGCACCTGTGTGTTATTTGGGGATGGTGCGGGGGCTGTGATGTTACAGGCAGATTCACGCGATCGCTTGTTGGGATTCCAGATTCGCAGTGATGGCACTCAGAATAAATGTTTACAGCTAGCTTACGAACCACAAAGTCAAGAACTTGTCAAGGGAATTGAGGTTGGTAAAGGAAATTTCGCCGCCATTACCATGAACGGTAAAGAAGTCTATCGATTTGCCGTGCAGAAGGTGCCAGAAGTGATTGAGAAAGCGCTATTTCAGGCAAATCTTACCGCAGATGATGTAGACTGGCTGCTATTGCACCAAGCCAATCAACGGATTCTGGATGCCGTAGCTCAACGGTTAAAGATTCCTAGTCATAAAGTTTTGAGTAATCTGAGTCAGTATGGGAACACATCGGCGGCGTCGATTCCCTTAATTTTAGATGAAGCCGTGCGATCGGGAAAGATTCAACCCGGTGATATTATTGCTAGTTCTGGATTTGGTGCAGGATTAACTTGGGGATCAGCTATTTTTGAATGGGGGCGATGAGGGGTTATAAGGGAACTGCGTAAAAATAAATGTCCTAGGACTTAAGCAAAGCCTCTATGTGTAGGGTGTGTTAGCGAAGCGTAACGCACCTTTGCCACTACTTATCTTATATCATGTTCGGTCAAACACCTCTAATAAAAACGCCTGAAACCCCTGTTATTACAGCATTGCAATTATGGGCAATCGTTAGGACATGATATTCAGGGCACGATAATATCGTGCCCCTACTGAATCAATTCGCTCGCTGGCAATGGTAGGGGCATGGCATTGCCATGCCCTATTATCAATAACAAGAACAAAGGTACTAGCATAACACCAATAATTCTACCGGGGGATTACTGAATCCTAACGTTCCTATGTTTTGACCCTCACGTAATAAAACGATAAAAAAATAAATAGGGTGAAAAACTATCCACCGATAACAGGTTCAACCAACTGTGAGTGAAAAACGAATTCTCCTCTGGTATCGCAATGACTTGCGCCTCCATGATCACGAACCCCTACACCAGGCGCTTCAGACAAAGGCGCAAATCGTTCCCCTCTACTGCTTTGACGATCGCCACTTTAACACCACATCCTTTGGATTCCCTAAAACTGGGGCATTCCGCGCTAAATTCCTACTGGAAAGTGTAGCCGATTTGCGAGAGAGTTTGCGATCGCGTGGAAGTGATTTGCTAGTGCGTCGGGGTTTACCGGAGAACGTCATTCCCACATTGGCAAAAGAACTTGATATCACGGCGGTTTACTTTCACCAGGAAGTTACCTCTGAAGAAGTGGCGGTAGAATCTGCACTCAAAAACGCCTTATCTGAGATTGACATAACCGTACAAACGTTCTGGGGAAGCACCCTCTACCATCCCGACGATTTACCGTTCAGTCTCTCAAAACTTCCCGAACTTTTTACCAATTTTCGCAAACAGGTGGAGAAAAAATCCACAATTTATCCCACCTTTCCCACTCCAAAATGTTTATCGTCTCTTCCCTCTATCGATGTTGGTGAATTGCCCCAACTCGCTGATTTTGGACTAGAACCCCCTATATTTGACGAACGGGCGGTATTACAATTCAAAGGGGGAGAAACCGCCGGATTAGCCAGACTCCAACACTATTTCTGGAAAAAAGACTGCCTTAAAATTTACAAACAAACCCGCAATGGTATGTTGGGAGCAGATTACTCCTCTAAATTTTCTCCCTGGCTAGCCTTGGGGTGTTTATCGCCACGTTTGATTTATGAACAGGTTCAGCAATACGAACAGGAACGAATCAAAAATGATTCAACCTATTGGTTAGTATTTGAATTAATTTGGCGAGATTTTTTCCGATTTATTTGTGCTAAGAATGGGAACCGAATCTTTCGCCAATCTGGGTTACAGGGTGTACCCATTCCCTGGAAAGAAGACTGGGAGCGTTTTAGCCTTTGGCAGCAAGGAAAAACAGGTTTTCCCTTAGTTGACGCCAATATGCGGGAACTTGCCGCCACCGGATTTATGTCCAATCGGGGACGACAAAATGTTGCTAGTTTTCTCACCAAGAACCTCGGAATCAACTGGCAAATCGGCGCGGAGTGGTTTGAATCGGTGTTGATTGACTACGATGTTTGTAGCAATTGGGGCAACTGGAACTATACGGCGGGAGTGGGAAATGATGCTCGTGGGTTTCGTTATTTCAATATTCAAAAACAGTCGAAAGATTATGATCCCCAAGGTCACTATGTCAAACATTGGCTACCCGAACTGGATTCCTTACCCGCTGCTAAAGTACACCAATCCTGGACATTAACCCCAGCCGAGCAAAAACAGTTTGGGGTAAGACTTGGTGTAGATTATCCCTATCCGGTTGTGGACTTAATGCAGTCGGTTAAAGCAAACGAGAAAGTTTACAACGCCGCATTGAACCGTCGATAACATTGCCGATTGGGAGACTGCTTATCAACGTTTTAGGTCGGGTTTCGTTCCTCAGGATACTGGGTGTGGGGTATGGGGTGGGGGGTGTGGGGTATGGGGGAAAGCGAGCAATTTTGGGGAGCTATGTATTAAACGGAGCCTGTTTGGAAAAAACATTGTGGATGAATAGGTGAGGTGAATGGTGGTAGGTGTGAGGTTTTTTAGCCGACAACAGACAATTCCATCCCGACACCCGACACCCGACACCCGACACCCTTGCTCAACCGAGCTTTCACCTTAAGTTGACACCAATGCGGTAAAACCCGCCCCTACACAATCAAAACGATATGCCGTGAAAAGTCAGAGACCCCACGACTGTCTTTATAATTCGCTAGCCTAGAAGAAGGTCAAGTCGATGTGAATCAGAGGATTAAGTATCCTGAGTGCAAATTCTTCTAGGATATATCAGGAGTGACGTAGCGGAGAACTAGATGGCTAATATCAAATTTGTCAAGGAAGACCAGGAAGTCATTGCAGCAGATGGGGCGAACTTACGGGAGAAAGCCCTGCAAAACAAGATTGACCTGTATACCTTGAAAGGAAAATTGATGAACTGTGGAGGCTATGGTCAATGTGGCACCTGCGTTGTCGAGGTTGTCGAAGGGATGGAAAATCTCTCACCTCGAACTGACGTAGAACAGCGTAAACTCAAGAAAAAACCGGAGAGTTACCGATTAGCCTGCCAAGCCTTGGTCAATGGACCAGTCAGCGTGAAAACTAAGCCCTGAAGCGGCGAGGAGCAGGGAAAACAGGGGAAGCAATACACAGACGTGATGACAGAAGCGTCTGGGAGCAGAGGAAATAATGTAGCTGATCAATATTTGCAGTCAACCTGCACTATTGGCAGAAGCCAATGATATTCTAAGAAGAGCGGTTTAAAACCAATTGTAGAGGCACTAGTTCAATGCAAGTTAATGAGTTAGGGTTTGTTGCCAGTCTTCTGTTTGTGCTGGTTCCCACAGTTTTTTTGTTGATTCTGTATATCCAGACAGCTAGCCGAGAAAGCAATCGAAATTCTTAGCATTGGCTGTCTACCCTCCGCCCATGAGATCCCCGACTTCTTCAAGAAGTCGGGGATCTGGCATCTGTTCCCCTACAGGAACAAAAGTGGTTAATCCGGTGTTCGAGTTAACAACACGGGACAATTCGCATACACCCGCACATAGTCAGACAGGGAAGTACCCAGCAATCGGTCTAAATCAGGGAGAGACTTCGCAATGGTGGGACGGCGTTCCGGAGAACCCAAAACCAATAAGTCTACATTCATTTCATCTGCCAAGCGGCAAATCTCTCGTCCAGCCTGACCCTTACTATTTATGCATTTATAGGCAACGCCTTGTTTTTTCGCTTCAGCCGCCGCCGATGCCAAAACGGGATCGGTTTCAGGCGTGGTTATCAGTTCACCCGATGGTGTTTTTTGGTCAGGGTTGACGTGAACCAAATACAGTTGACCGCCTTTGACATCCCGAATCAGAGACAGTGCCAAATCCAAGCTTTGCTTGGCACTCTCGGATTTATTCATAGACACCATGACTCGTTTAATCCGTTTGACGTAGATCTCGTCTTTCACCAATAACATGGGACGAGAGGACAATTGGAAAACATATTGGCTGACCGAGTTTTCCAAGATTGATTCCAATCGTTTGAGTCCTCGGGAACCCATAATGATCAGGTCAGATTGCTCTTCCTGAGCTACTTGTAGCACTACGTCTTTGGGATCTCCCTGTTTGAGTCGGGGTGTGATTCTGTTGGGATCGATTTTGAGAGACTTAACGGCATCTGCCAAAATCTTGCCTCCCTCTTCCAGCTTGGCTGACATGGCGTCAGCACTAACTTGGGGTGTGACTACATGGAGAACCGTAACCGATGCTTGTTGCATGATCGGGATTTCGGTCAACATATTAAACATTTCTTCACATAATCCCCGACCAGCAACAGCAAGCAAAATTTTTTCAATCATGGTTTCAATGGTTTCAATCGTTGTGAGTGGTTAAGATGAGACTTTCGCCATTGCAGGAGAGTCGGAGCCATATTGGGGTAAATTCCGCAAGCCCCGGAAGTAGTCGTTGTTTCCCTGACAATGCATCAGTCCTGAACGTTATCGTATTTGCGTCTTCTAAAACTAAGGATACTGGGAATCGGGGTTTCAAAATTTGACAATTTGTCAACAACTGGAGGTTTCGGGGGAGATGAGGGAGATGAGGGAGATGGGGGAGATGGAGAAGATGGAGAAGATTAAGACTTCTTGGCGGATGGTTAACAAAGTTTCTCGGTCAACGTTAACATTCGTTAGGGTAGAACAGTCTATTGAGAATATATTTCCATGAACCTTTCAAGACTCTGGCAGGTAATTATTACAGTAGTATTAGTGCTGGGACTCTATATGCCCCCGGTGACGGCGGCTGAAACCCTTTCCCCTAGAACTGATACATTTAATGCTTTGGTGCAGGAATGTCTGGAACTCCAAGGGGAGACATCTCTGAGTGCTTGTGATCAAGCCATTGAAATGCATCCAGATGACGTGATTCCTTGGTATGGGCGTTCTCGCGTGTTATCGGCTTTAGGACAACAAGAAGAAGCCAATCAGTCTTATGCGCGGGTGCGGGTGATTCAAGCGTACTACAATGCGATCGCGCAACTGCTTGCTCAACGGGAACAGATTGAGTCGTTGATGCAAAATGACGAGCAATTCTCTCAACTCGAAGCCGCGATTAATAGTGAGGATATGGAACAAGAGCAGTTGGAACAACTGCAACAGCTTAAACAACAGATTCTCACACTCCGGGAGAATCCTAGCCTCCTTGATGAAGAAATAGCGGATGCGATGCTTCAGGTACGCGATCGCTTGGCTGATATTATTGGACAAATTTCCGCCACAGCTTCATAACTGGGCGCAAACCGGGCGGAATTTCTGGGCGCAAGCCTTGCGCCCCTACGAGGAGAATCTTTAAATTTAGATGTAGCTCTTTCCTATTCCCGTTCCCTGTTCTCTTTATATTCCACTTAAGATAGATGAGATTACTTCAAGTTTATAGAAAATTAGGGGGTATATAGAAGTATTAAAGGATAAAGTAGATCTAATGAACTATCCGAAAAAAACGTGGCAACTCCTAGGATTTACAACCATCTATTCATTAGCACTGACCATTTTCCCAAAAGTTGCTAGTGCGAATCAACCGCCATCTGTACAGCGTTCTGATGACTATAAGATTGCCCAAATGAACGATTGCCGAGAGGTTGATGTTAATACAATGCTGAATATACGACAACAGCCGAATGGACGGGTTGTTGGGGCTTTGGAAGATGCACAAACCGTTAATATTATTGGGGAACCTGAGGATGGATGGGTACAGATTGACGCCCCGATGGATGGTTATGTTGCGGCGAGATATCTAGAATATTGTACGGGCGCAGTACCTCCATCCCAACCCACCGGTCAAACACCGCCAACTACCCCCGGAAATGAGCAGGTTTCCACTGTACCCGGTGATAACTGTCGTCAGGTGGTTTCACCAAATCTATCAGTGCGATCACAACCGAATGGCGAAGTAATTGGTACGCTAGAAAAAAATCGGACAGTTTATATCGCCAACGAGGGAAACAATGGTTGGGTGCCAATTGAAAGACCAATAGACGGCTATGTTAGTTCAGCAAATCTGGGCTACTGTTATCAGTAAACCGTTTTCAGCCACATAACACATTTTGCACCGTGAGTCAACCCTCTCAACAGCGTGACTTTCTCGCCAATACCCAACTCTGGCGAGGTTTACCGGATGAGCAGTTAGACGCGATCGCGACCATTGCGATCGCTAAATCGTATCATAAAGGTGAGGTGATTTTTGTTGAAGGGGAGGACGGTAGCGGATTCTTTGTCGTTAAATCCGGTCGAGTAAAAGTATTTAAGTTATCGGCAGAGGGGAAAGAACAAATATTAGAATTTTTTGGGGTGGGAGAACATTTTGCCGAAGTCCCCGCTTTTGATGGCGAATGCTTTCCCGCATCGGCTACAGCATTAGAGAAAACCGAATTGCTATTTTTTGGGCGTGATGCTTTCTTAGAATTGTTGGAGCAACAGCCAACGATAGCGATTAATATGTTAGCCGTTTTTGCGCGGCATTTGCGCCGCTTTGCCCGGTTAATTGAAGATTTATCCTTAAAAGAAGTACCCGGACGGTTGGCGGCTTATTTGCTCTATTTAAACGCACGGTCTGAGCATCCCAATCACGTAGAATTAGATATTACCAAGACTCAGTTAGCCTCTTTATTAGGAACGATTCCTGAAACTTTATCACGGGTATTTGCCAAGTTGAGTCAGGAAGGATTGATTTCAATTCAGGGTTCAAAAATTCAGATATTAAATCCAGAAGGATTACAGATTTTATCGGAACGATAGCCACGCCCACATTTTTTTTACGCCTATAAAAACAGAAGTTATCAAATTAATTAGTAGTGGCATGGCACACCTTATTTGATGAATTAGAATTACGCCCGGAAACCGTAGGGGCGCATGGCGTGCGCCCGATTCAATGGTAAAATCTATCCCACCATTTTAGGTGTGTCACGCCAGTAGGATAGTTTTAATTTGTATTAAATAAAAGTACTGCCACACTGGGGAAGGGCGGGTTTTGTTGAGAGGCTAATGGTCAGATAATCTGACTGAGTGGCTAAACCCGCCCCTACAATTTCTCCTACAATTTTTCTTGTCTCTCCTACACACTAAGAAATATTTCACCTTACAAATGACAAATGACGATACTAACCTATTCTACACCGTCGTTTCTTGGGGCATCTTCTCATAATAGCGATGATAATAATCATAAGAACTCGTGGTGTAATTCTTAACCCCATTCGCCACCACTCCCAAGACTCGGGCATGAGAGGTTTTCAATCCAGATAACACCTGCATAAATACTGTTCGATCCGTTCTTCCTAATCCCACCACCATAACAATTCCATCGGTATGCGCCGCCAATAACCGCGCATCAGCTAAACCTAACATCGGTGGTGTATCAAAAATAACTAAATCAAACATTTCTTCAAACGACTCAACTAAATGCTGCATCTTTTGAGAACAGAGGAGTCGAGTCGGATCAGGCGGAATTTGCCCAGCAGTTAACACAAACAAATTCTCCTCCAATGGTGATGGCTGAATTACATCTTTCACATTAATGTCACTAGAAATAACATGACTCAATCCCCACACATTCGGTAAATCCGTCCTCACATGGAGCTGCGGACGTCGCAAATCGGCATCCACCAATAATACCCGTTGTCCCATGGCGGCGGCGGCTTGTGCCATGAATGTCGCTATAGTGGATTTGCCATCAGCAGGAACCGCTGAACTAATTACTACTGAACGAATGGGTTCATCGGGACTAATAAACTGAAAATTAGTCTGAAGTGAACGAAATGCTTCCAAAAATGGAGAAGTATGATAGCGATACGTGGATTGACTGATAGGAGATGCCAAGAGTGGAGTTTCTTGTTTCCCGGCTGTTTTTGCCGATTTACTCTGTTTCTTTAGAGGCTTATGAAAAGGAATCGTACCCAAAACCGCTAACCCTGTCTTGTCCTTCAACTCCTCGGCTGAGTGAAACACCTTGTCTAATTTTTCCGCTAAAAACCCCGCCCCAGCACCTGCTAGTAATCCAGCTACAGCCCCCAACGCTATACCATGGGGTATGTTGGGTGAGATGGGTACTTGCGGTTGTTGCGGTTTAGCAATAAGCTGCCAAGGTAATGTCTTCTGCGCCGCTTCAATTTGTAGCGTTTCTCGCACCGCTAGAAAGCGGTTCAAACTCTCGGTAGCGACTTTCAACTCCCGCTGTAAATCCGTATACTGACGGGCAACCACTGCCAAATTCTTCAGTTGCTGACTCATCAACTGTTCCGCTTTGGCGATCGCACCTGCCCGCACTTCTAGCGTATTAATTTGGTTAGTCGTCTCTACAAGCTGTTGAGTCAGTGCCAAACGCAGAGAACTAGGCGACGCCAGAGATGCCGGATTTTCCGGTACAGCACTAGCATTTGCCCCCAAAACGGTTCCGGCTTCCTGACTCAGCAAGGGAAGTAAATTTTGTTGCTTTTCTCGTAGCGCCTGAATCGTGGGACTCTCTTCGGTAAACCGCGCCGATTCACTAGCAATTTTACTTTCAATCTCCGTTAACTGATTCAACAACTGCTGATAACGGGGGGCTTCTGATAGGGCGGAAGCTGCGATCGCTTGTTTGGGAGATAGTCCTAATTCTCCTAACTGACTTTGAAGTTGCACCGCCAGGGTGCGGGCTTCATCCAGTTTAGTTTGGGTATCTTGACGTTCTTGGACAATGGTGCTAACTCGACTGGTCAATACTTGACCCTGACTATCCGGATCAACCAGATTATACTCTTGGCGAAATCGCTGTAGTTTTTGCTGGAGAGTATCCACCCGCCCTTGAAGTTTCGGCAGTTGCTCTTCGACAAACTCAATCCCCTGTCGCGTACTCGTCTGCTGTTCAGAGAGCGAGTAGTTCATGTACCCTTGGGCAACTTGTTCTAGAATAAACTGGATCTTTTCCGGGTCAGAATCTTGGTAACGTATTTCTAAAATTTTCGTTTGTTGCAGCCGATAAATCGCCAGTTTGCTGCGAAGCGTATTATAGTCAAGTTCTGGATAGCGAGACTGAATTTGTTCCACAATCGGAGCCATCACTTGAGGACTCCACAGCACCTGAATCTGGGTTTCGTAGTCTAAACTGTTGCCTTGACTCCCACCCCCTTGATTCAGGGATTCACTAATCTGCTCTAACTGATCTTCACCGGAAACGGACCCCACCAATAACTGAAACTTACCTTCGTAGTTGGGCGTCTGCTGCAAGACTTTCGTGACAATTGCCGAAGTGACAGTGATCGCCACTCCAGCGATAACCAACGCCCGCCGCCGCGCGATCGCGAGAATCTGACGCAAGTCCAGCTTGTCGTCTTCTGTCTCAGCAAACCCATGCAGGGGCAGAGGAGACAATTGTGATGGTCGTTGTCCATTACGATTGGATACTAACGACTGATACTCTCCATTTAAACCCATAATTCAGTTAAACGTTGGCGTTTCTAACACTGAGGCTAAAAGTTAGCGGTTAGATCCCTTGTTCCAGAGGAAGTTGGGATACACGATGATTTAAAAAAGCAGGGAGAACTCCTGACGACAGGAGGAGAATAACTTTTTTAGATGTTCTGGTGTACGCTGGTCATGATGAATACTTACAGATACAGCGCTGGTGCGCTCAATCAGGACAATCCTTACAAGGGTCAGGGTGCAGGCACTTTTAGCTGATTCACCTCGTCTATGGCTGCGGTAGATGGGGAAGCCGATGCAGACGAATATCTGAAATCTATCCGAGACGACTCGCAATTTGCGTCAAAATGTGTTTATGCTCCAATGACCGCGATTACCTCGTTGAGATTAACGACTAGTGACTAACTTTGATCTCAACGAAATTGATGCTAAGTGATAAAATTGAAATTTATGCTGATAACAATTAAACTCATTATAAATAGCTTTTAATTATTATCAGCAATTAGCCTGGAATTAATTTTTAATCTTTAGATCCAATAAAATCCGGATATAGGCAAATGAATGTGTAAATTCGAGCGTAGTTCGATATCCGTCTGAGATCCCCAGTCAGTAACACAGTAACATGAGCAATAATGAGACTCTCCCACGGCATAGTAAACCCCTGCGATTGTCGATTGTGACTCAGTTTTATCCCCCTGATTATGCCGCAACCGGACAGCTTATTGAAGAACTTGCTGTTGAATTGGGAAAACAAGGTTTGTTGGTGCGAGTGTTTACTGGACAACCTGGTTATGCATTTCACAGCCAGTCAGCACCAGCGAGGGAGTATTTCCAGCGACTGATAATTCAGCGATCGCGAGCGACTCGAATTTGGTCGAAGCGTATTCGCGGCAAAGCCCTCAATGGGCTACTCTTTTGTCTGCGGGCTGGACTTCATTTACTTAAAACCAGTAGTCATGGAGACATACTGCTGTTAACTACTGCTCCTCCTTTTTTACCCATTCTCGGATACTTAGCCAAAAAGTTATTTGGACTCCCCTATGTCTGTTTAGTCTACGATTTATATCCAGATGTTGCTGTCGAACTCAACGTTGTTCCCCATCGCCACTGGTTAGTTCGACTCTGGAATACAGTGAACTGCCATATATGGAAACAAGCCCAACAAATTATTGTTTTGAGTCCTTCGATGAAGAATCGAGTCGTTGGCAAATGTCCCCAACTTAAGGATAAAATTACTGTTATTCATAATTGGGCAGATGCCAATTGGATTGTACCAATTGCTAAACAGGATAACTGGTTTGCCCAAAACTTTAATCTAGTTGATCGATTTACCGTACTTTATTCCGGAAACATGGGTCGCTGTCATGATATGGAGACTATTCTAGAAACCGCTAAATTGTTACAAGATGATCCAATTCTATTTGTTTTTATTGGCAATGGCGCTAAACGCGAAGCCTTTGAAGCCCAAATTCATCAGCTTGGCTTAACAAATTGCCGCTTTTTACCCTATCAAGATAAACAAAACCTACCCTATTCACTCACCGCAGGAGACTTATCGTTAGTCAGTATCAGTCCAGGGATGGAAGGCTTAGTCGCCCCCAGCAAACTTTACGCCGCCTTAGCCGCAGGGCGTCCAATCGCCGCGATTTGTGAACCCCAGTCTTATTTACAAGGGATTGTGGCTGAGGCGCAATGCGGTGCAGCGTTCAGTAACGGCGATGCGGCGGGTTTGGCAGAGTTTATTCGATGCTTGTCTACGGATGAACCATTAGTTAAGCGTATGGGTGAAGCCGGTCGTCGTTATTTACAATCCAATTTTACCCCTGATTTGATTGCACAAGAATACTCAAAGTTATTGCATCAATCTGTATTTAAGGGTTGGGAATCATCAGAAGTTTCCGTTCAGTATTCCAGCATTCGGTGGAAATAATCAGCCAAACCGGGGGAGCAAAACTGTAGGGGCGGGTTTTATAGCACTACGAACCCGCCCTTCTAGGAACCTATAGCCGCTCAAGCCATCACCATACCGCCATCGACGTTGAACACCTGCCCGGTAATATAAGCGGCGGCTGGATCAGCAGCTAAAAACCTCACCATGCCTGCAATTTCCTCTGGCTTGCCATAGCGACCTAGGGGAATATACTTGATGATATCCTCAGATTTAATATCTTTGGTCATATCGGTTTCAATAAATCCGGGTGCCACAGCATTCACGGTAATCCCGCGAGGCGCGACTTCCTTCGCCACGGTTTTGGTAAATCCAATCACTCCGGCTTTGGCTGCACTATAATTTGCCTGACCCGGATTGCCCATTTGTCCGGCAACGGAGGCAATATTAATAATCCGACCCGATTTTTGTTTGAGCATGATTTTACTGGCTGCCCGCGTGCATAAAAAGACACCCGTCAGATTTAGGTCAATTACTGCCTGCCAATCGTCGGGTTTCATCCGCATCAAGAGGGTGTCGCGGGTAATCCCAGCATTATTCACCAGTACGTCTAAGCGACCAAATTTGTCTTTGGTTTCCTTGACGAGAGTCTCAACCTCTTCCAGTTTGGAGACATCTGCTTGAAGTGCGATCGCCTCTCCCCCGGCTTCGGTAATTTTGGCGACAACTTCGTCAGCCGCGCCACTGGAACTGGCGTAGTTAACCACCACCTTCGCGCCCTCTGCGGCTAATGCCAATGCCACAGCGCGACCAATTCCCCGTGACGCCCCAGTGACAATCGCCACGCGATCGCGGAGTTGGGCTGATGTCTGTGATGCTTCCATAAACAATACCTCTATCTATTCGCTGAAGTCAGCTCTTAGCATTTTGCACTAGAATCGAGCCAAACAACTAATAACCGTGATGTTTTGTTATGGCAGTTAAAAAACAGTTTGCCAGTTTTCAGGAACTCCTCTCTGGATCGGATGTACCCGTATTGGTCGATTTTTACGCGACCTGGTGTGGTCCATGTCAGATGATAGCACCGACCCTCGAGCAAGTCGGTCTTCAGCTCAAGGGTAAGCTACAAGTGGTCAAAATTGATACAGACAAATACCCCCAGATTGCCTCTGAGCATCATATTGAAGCCCTGCCTACCCTGATACTCTTTAAGGATGGCAAAGCGGTGGAACGGATTGAGGGGGTTGTCTCCGACAAGCAACTTATGGAACGACTAAAACCTTTACTTTGAACAACCACAGAGACGTTCCGCCGGAACGTCTCTACCCAGGCGGAACTTGGTATCAATATCCCTTGATCAACTTCAGGATGCTGTCGTCGATTCTGGGGAATCACTGGGCGGAGTCGTGGCTTTATTCTTTTTCTCCTGTTCCCGTTGTTCTCGTTTTTTGCGATCGGCTTTAATCGCGTCTTCAAGGACAATCTGGGCTTGAGCCATTTTTTCCAGGTTGCTGCGATACAACTCCAAGTCTTTCTGTAATTTCTCTTGGGGAAGATGCAAAGTTTGACCGATTTGCTGGAGCATTTCCATCGACTTTTTCGCGTCTTGAACTAGCTCCGGTTCTGCCTGTTCCAGAAGGGTATACAAGCCAATGGCAAACAGACGAGAGTATTTAAACTTAGGATTATCTGCGATCGCGGCAACCGTGGTATGAATATCCTCAGCACCCTCTAAAGGTGTTGGTGAACTAAACCAGTCAACCAGTTCTTGCCCCGATAAACGCCCGACTGCGGCTTTCAGTTTTTCAGCATCATCCTGATACTGTTGCGGATTACCTCCCACCGCCTGACAAAGGGCGTTAAAAATGGATTCTTTATCCCGTTCCGGTCGATAGCCTTGCATGAAGCGGTTAAAGGAGGCGACCACACCTAAGACATAGATGGGATCATACTTAAAATCCACATTGACCGCCAGCAAATGCATCTCGACCATCAATTCTTCTACCACCCGTCGGTAAATCGAGTTAATTGGACGGGTGTGATAGTTATAAAAATCTCGTTTCGTATCCGAGACGGTGCGAACGTTACTCACAGAGCAAAATATAAAGGATATTTTTTACCATTGTCTCGCTTGAGTTTCACCCTAGGGGACAGAGTCTCAATCGAGTCATTCCTTCCATCTTACCAGTTTATTTCCACCAGCCCAATTAGTATAATGTTTCTTGGCTTGATCTAACTCAATTTAGTCTGTTTATGTTAATCCTCGACTCATGACTCTACCGCCAGAACTGATTACCCTGGCAAGCTATATGGCTGGTCAATTTGACAACCAACAACAGGCGTTGGCTGAACCCGTCTGGTATGTTCACTTACACCTCTGGCAAAGACCCATTCCCTTATTTAGCGACGATAGCCTCACCCTCTTTGCCGAACAAGCACCGATTACTAACCTCGATCGCCCCTACCGTCAACGGATTCTGCGGCTGTATCAAAGTGACCAATCCTCCACGGGGTTACAGGTACAGTATTATCAGATCAAAAATCCAGACGCCGTTCGCGGTGCAGGTTGCCACCCCGAATTGTTGCAGCAGCTTACCCGCGACGATATTATAGGTTTACCCGATTGCCGTCTGAACGTGCAGATGCAGCAAATTGGTTTGAATAATTATGAATTTACTACCACTTCAGCCAGCGATCGCCCTTGTCGCTTTAGTTATCAGGGCAATAACTACCAAGTCTCTCTTGGCTTTGAAGTAACAGCCGATGAATTTCGCAGCTACGATAAAGGCATCGACCCTAGTACCGGAAAAGCCACTTGGGGAGCCTTACTCGGTCCATTTCGATTTACCAAACGCCAAGACTTCGCTGGGGAACTGCTAATTTAAGCTGGGGACTGTTCTCCTGTACAGGTTGTTTGGGAGTGAACGACCTACATCAAAACTTGGGTATGAATCCCTTGTCTCAGGTTGCCATACTCCGGGGTACACCTTCCAAAGCTTCTTGCTCCGTTTCAAAAATTTCAAACACGGAATCCATCATCGTCACTTCAAACACCAGTTTGGCTTCGGGATGGACATTACAGATGCGAAAGCTACCTTTGACCTTATCCGCATCGCGCATACCCGCGACTAGAGAGGTTAAACCAGAACTGTCAATGAAGTTAACCTGACTGAGATTAACCACCACATGGCGGCTGAGTTTGGAAATGCATTCTTGTAATTTCAGGCGAAATTGCCAAGCTGTGGTAATGTCCAGGCGTCCAATTGGTGCCAAAACAATAACTGTTGTACCATCTTTCGTCGTGTGTGTTTTTTGATCAATATGAATCATATAAAGACCTCCTTGAGCAGCAGTAGCTCCCCTTGACATCACAAGAGGAGCCATACAGGGTTTGGGTATCAATTCCGTTACTTAGGCGTTGGGTGAATTGTTGTTTCAACAAGTAACTTAATCGGGCTACCTACGCTACTTATCCGTTACAGAAGACTTACCCAAAGTTCCCCAAAACTGGATATTTTTGGGAGTACGGGCTTGGTTACCAAGCTCCTACGGTTCCTGCTTCATCCTAGCAGTGATGGCACTCAACACCTCGGACTTCGGACGTTCGGCGAGCGCTCAGACTTCAGCGAGCGCTACGCGGCAATTGAGCCTGTCGAAATTCGGTGTTGAACCTGAGCGACTTGTACCGAGCGAAGTCGAGGCAAGTCGAAGGGTCAACCAGTCCACAGGCTTAATATCGGGTGTAACTCACCCTAGAAAGATTGCCATGGTGGTTTTTGCGTTAGCAATCTCTTCTGTATTGTACATACTCCCCAATGAGGTCAGGACAAAGGAGAGGCTATTTTTCTGCCAAATTTTGGTAAAGATGACTATCAATGATTGACTGTAGGAGTACGTCACTACCATTCGGTTTAGGTTGAAGGAGTCCAGTTTGTCCAATCTTGAGGTTTGAGGAACGTTTCGTACAGTTCAGCCTCTGGTGTATTCGGTTCGGGTTGGTAGCCGTATTCCCAACGAACTAAGGGAGGGAGAGACATGAGAATCGATTCGGTACGTCCGTTCGTTTGCAAGCCAAAGATCGTTCCTCGGTCATACACCAAGTTAAACTCGACATACCGACCCCGGCGATAAAGCTGGAAATTGCGTTCGCGATCGCCATAGTTCATATCTCGCCGCCGCTCGACAATTGGTACATAAGCGGGTAAGAACGAATGACCGCACTCCTGCACCCAGGCAAACAGTTGTTCCCAGGTTCGGGGTTCTACCGCCCCCAGTTCCTTGCTGTAGAGGGCTGCTGCTTTTTCTGGGTGGGGTCCTTTATACAATTCCCCGGTTCCGTCTTGATAGTCAAAAAACAGTCCGCCAACGCCTCGTGTTTCTTGACGGTGTTTGAGATAGAAATATTCATCACACCAGCGCTTGAATACGGGATAGTACTCGGAGTGATGATTGTCACAAGCGGTTTTTAGGGTTTTATGGAAATGAGCCGCATCTTCGGCAAAGGGGTAGTATGGCGTTAAATCGGCTCCTCCACCAAACCACCAAACGGGTCCCGCCTCAAAGTAACGATAATTTAAGTGAACCGTGGGAATATAAGGACTGCGCGGATGTAGCACCATAGATGTACCCGTGGCATAGAAGCCATGACCTGCGGCTTCTGGACGTTGGGTTAAAATCGAGGGCGGAAGTTGAGTCCCCCATACTTCAGAAAAATTAACACCCCCCTGTTCAAAGACAGCGCCATCCCGGATTACACGAGAACGACCCCCGCCTCCTTCTTCCCGCTGCCAAGAATCTTCCTGGAACTGACCCGCACCATCAAGCTGTGCCAAGGACTCACAAATAGTGTCTTGGATCTGTTGCATGAACTGCTTCACTCTATCCTTAGAGTCAGTGGCAGGTAAGGAACGATTAGGATTGGTGGTCGGTGTATGAGCTGCGGTCATAATTTCAATAGTAAATACAGTATTACCTAAACCTGAAGGCTATGGTTAGGCATTTTAAGGGTTCCAGGCTCTATTTTAAAGGTTTTTGGTGTCAACTATGCCAACTAATTGCTAAGTAGTCGGACAAAGCTCAGCTCCCTACCCCCACCGCCAAACTTATTCAGCAGACCCTACTTAATCGTTGGGTGCGATCGCCAATAGGGTCGATGGCGTAGCAATACCGTGTCTTGCCGAATTAAGGTGACATCCTCCCACACCAAATTGGAAATTATGGTGTGGGTTTCCCCAAATCACTTTGACGCATACCATTTATCAGCTTTACATAAGATTCGCACCTGTTTAACCGTAAAGCCAGATGGAATAGGGCGGTGCAGGTTGATTGGGATTGTCCCCAATTTTGGCAGCTTGACGCTTCGGCTTCGCGGCAATTGAGCCTGTCGAAATTCAGCGTCAACACCGAGCGGAGTCGAGGTGTTGACATGGAGGTTCGTTACTGGATTCTCCTTGAACTGAGGGAATAGCAACGACTTAAACTGCCCAACCTTCTTAAACCTAGGAAAGCCAAACCCGCGAGATTTGAAGTAGTCCCAACCTTTATGCAGTTGCTTTATTGTCTGAGTCGTGGACTTGAGAGGGAACTTCCTTTAACTTGGGGAATTCCTTCTTAGCTTTCGGCAAATTGTTAAGCTGCCTCACTTCACCGGGAAATGGGGTTTCTGCTGGGATGATGTACTCATGCACCCGGGAACATCTATCAATCAAACATTTGCGACTATTGTACCAATCCTTTATCTCCCCCAGTGCATAGTTGTAAGCACGGCGGCAAATTTCCATCCACTCAATCAATCGTTGTTCTTGAGCGGCATCTGGATAGATTCGGTAACGATAGTTAAATGTCAGCATACTCCTATTAGACAGCATTTACCAGTCAACTGTGTAGCTTTAAATGTCAATTTAGGTAACTCAATGTTACCCTAAATTGACCTTGGGGAGTCGTGTTCGAGAGCGCTGACCCTGAGCGGAGTCGAAGGGTACAGCGTGGGTCTTACGACTCCCCAAACCCCTGCTAAGATAAACAATGCTGAAGCGTCGCGATAGGAGGCGTGTTGTGATTCTAAATTTTTCCTTTAAGCTAATCGCAGGTCAAGAGGGGCTTTGGTGTAAATTTTCCCTCTTTCGGACTTATCGCGCCCTCAGTAATGCTCCGGTGGATGTTCTGTGGCAAAAATTAATCAATTTGGCAGATGTCTCTTGGAATCCTTTGCTCTGTAGTACAAATGCACCAAGAGGCTTAATCCCGAAACCTGGCTTGATTTACCAGGTGGTAACGCGCCTGATTCCCATTCCGGTGCGAGTGTTTGTCGAACGGGTATTGCCGGGTGAATTAATTAGCGTCCGGATGCTGGCAATTCCGGGGGTGGAAAATCGAGTGACATATCGGGTGGAGTCAGGCTTGTGCGGGACGTATGTGTCCTTTTCTGTGACGATGCGGGGATGGTTATCCCCCTTACTATGGTGGTTTATTCGTCCCTATGCTGCCCGTGTCGCGGCTGAATTAGCTCAAGCGGCAGAACAGGGCGTGGTTGTTTAGAGGGTGATGGGGAAGCTGGGGAAGCAAAGGACGAATGAGGAATGACAGTGGAGTAGGGTGGGGATGCCTTCACTCCCCCCAAGTAAAAAGCAGGTATGTTGAATACCTGCTTTTTACAATCCCCATATCCTATCCTATAATTAATCGCTGATATAGGTTTGAGTTAGCCATGTTAGTATTCGAGGCAAAATTAAGAGGAACAGACGAGCAGTACGCCATCTTGGATGAGATGATTCGTACTGCTCGCTTTGTGCGTAATTCTTGCCTTCGGTACTGGATGGATAACAAAGGAGTCAAAAAGTACGACCTCAACAAATACTGTAAGGTACTCAGAGAGCAATTTGAGTGGTGCAAAAAGCTCTCAGCTCAAGCTTGTCAAGCGTCGGCTGAAAGGACTTGGAGTGCCATAGCTCGGTTCTTTGATAACTGCAAGAAAAAAATTCCGGGCAAGAAAGGTTACCCTAAGTTTAAAAAACATCAAATTCGTGGTTCAGTTGAGTACAAAGTTGATGGATGGGTGTTATCGGATGACCGATTAACCATTATATTTAGGGATGGCTTCAAGGCTGGAACTTTTAAGATGTGGGGAACTCGTGATTTGCACTTTTACTCCAAAGAGCAGATCAAGCGAGTGCGTGTCGTGCGTCGGGCTGACGGATATTACGTTCAGTTTTGTGTCAAGCAAGAGCGTAACGAGGCTCACGAACCCACTAATCGTATGGTAGGGATAGATGTTGGTTTAAACCATAAAGTGCGGAACATGGTCAAGAACCATCATCTAGCCAAGTCGATATTTGATGCTAGCTGGACGTTGTTTAGGCAATGGTTAGAGTATTTTGGGAAAGTGTTTGATGTGCCTGTGATTGCAGTCGTACCTGATTACACGTCTCAAAATTGTTCTAATTGTGGAGAAGAAGTCAAGAAAGCCTTATCCACTCGCACTCATAAATGTCCACATTGCGGATATGTTGATTGTCGAGATACGAATGCTGCCATTAACATTTTGATGAAGGCATTACAAGGCTTAGCACAACTACCGTCGGGCAGACGGAAAGTAACGCCTGGGGATGAGATGACCCACTGCTGTTCTGGGGAAACTCAGAAGAGTAAGGTTGCTCGACGAACCAGGAAACTCCGTCAGCGATGACGGAAATCCCCGACAGAGTTTGCAAGCAGGTCGGGGAGAATGTCAATAAGATTGATGAAGATGTTTGTCCCAGCACATTGTCACCCTAGGAACTTGTCCTGATTATGGTTGATACCCATTCAGTTTTAGACGTACTACGCCCCGTGCAAGACCCTGAACTCCAAAAGAGTTTGGTGGAATTGAATATGATCCGCAACGTGAAAATCGACGGCGGGACGGTTAGCTTTACACTGGTGTTAACTACACCTGCCTGTCCGTTGCGAGAGTTTATTGTGGAGGATTGCCAAAAGGCGGTGAAGCAGCTTCCGGATGTGGAAGAGGTTGTGGTGGATGTGACAGCAGAGACACCGCAGCAGCAATCATTACCCGATCGCCAAGGGATTGATGGCGTGAAAAATCTAGTCGCGATTTCCAGTGGTAAGGGCGGTGTGGGCAAAAGTACCGTGGCGGTGAATGTGGCAGTTGCCCTCGCTCAGACGGGAGCAAAGGTGGGTCTGATTGATGCTGATATTTATGGACCGAATACCGCCGCGATGCTCGGATTAGCGGATGCCAAGGTGATGGTGCAACAGAGTCCTCAGGGAGAGGTACTTGAACCTGCCTTTAACCATGGCATTAAATTGGTGTCGATGGCATTTCTGATTGATCCCGATCAGCCAGTGATTTGGCGCGGACCGATGTTAAATGGTATTATTCGCCAGTTTCTGTACCAGGTGAATTGGGGAGAATTGGATTATCTGATTGTGGATATGCCACCGGGAACCGGGGATGCTCAGTTGACTTTAGCCCAAGCTGTACCGATGGCGGGGGCGATCATTGTGACAACACCCCAAAATGTTGCCCTGTTGGATTCCCGTCGCGGTTTGAAGATGTTCCAGCAATTGGGGGTTCCGGTATTGGGCATTGTTGAAAACATGAGTTATTTTATTCCACCGGATCTGCCCGATCGCCAGTATGATCTGTTTGGTTCAGGAGGCGGTGAAAAAACCGCTCAGGAATTAGACATACCTTTGCTGGGATGTATTCCCCTAGAAATTAACCTGCGGCAAGGGGGCGATCGCGGCTTACCCATTGTTGTGGCTGAACCGGAGTCGGCATCAGCTCAAGCGCTGATCGCGATCGCCAAGGCGATTGCGGCAAAAGTGTCTGTTGCTGCCCTAAGCCGCCATTGAATGCTGATTAGAAACAGTAGGAGAAGAAGGGGAAAAAGGAATTATAGGGTTAACTAACAGTCGGTAAATATCTAGACAATTACTGACATAACTAGACATTTTCTCGGATATAATCAGGAAATGTCTAGTTTACCCCCCAACAAGCAGCTACTCGACTTTGTGTGACGGTCTTGCAGGTTGCACCGATGGGAACTCAACGGCTGGCTTCGGAGCTTCTCGGACGG
>NZ_JAVJQN010000149.1:0-2238 GCF_040218245.1 Coleofasciculus sp. E1-EBD-02
ATATGTCGAATTGATCTCTTAATTAGACGGTCATCTGTGGATAAAAATATATCGGCACAGCTTCGTTCAGCACTGGCGATGTGGGTGGCATCGTATCCAGAGAATCCTAATTGGACAAGTTCTCTAGAACGGTTTTCTATCAATTGGCTGCTGATTACCTTAATTTTAGCAATGCTCAGGATTGCCTTGACGTTCTTGAGTTTTTCAAAATCGGGAGTTTGAGCGAGTTCTGCATCTAAGGCGGCGCTAGTGATAAGTTTCCATTGTCCCTTTTATCTCCTCTTCCGTTAACTTGCGATACTAGCGCGATCACGCTATTGTTGCCAATAGACAAAAGATCGGTTGAAACGTCTGCTAATATTATTATGATGTCCGGTCAAACACCCCTGAATAAAAATGCCTGAAACCCTTACAATACAATAACTACAACGACAAAGCACTCAGGGAGACTATAGGGAGTAAAAAAGAAGGGTAATTTAGCGTAGGAGTGACAACCGTGATAGATGGCAAAGCTATTTCTATTTCTCTGTTTTCAGGAGCTTTTGGTTTAGACCTAGGTTTAGAGTTAGCCGGATTTCATACTGTAAGCGTGGTTGAGAAAGACCGTGATTCGGTAAAAACCATAGCCCTTAACCGACCATATCTTCATGAAAGTGCTATCCCCAGGGCAATTGAAACAATCAGTACCCAAGATTTACTTTTAGAAGGGGGTCGAGTTTTAGGTAAAGGGAGAGCATTACGCCGGAATGAGGTGGATTTGGTAGTGGGTGGCGCACCTTGTCAGCCTTTTAGTACAGCAGGAAAAAGGGCTTCAGTCTTAGACCCTCGTGGCAGTTTATTTATGGAGTTTGTCCGCGTTGTTCGAGACATTCAACCCCGATTTTTCGTTATGGAGAATGTGAAAGGGTTACTTTCTGCTGCTATTCGTCACCGACCCATTAACCAACGGGGTGCAGATTATCCACCTTTAGAACCGGACGAAATGAGAGGTGCAGCCCTTAAGGTGGTACTAGCAGAAATGCACAAACTTGGATACAACGTGGTGTACAACCTTTTAGAAGCTGCCGATTATGGGGTTCCCCAAAATAGAGAGCGTGTTGTGTTTATTGGTTCCAGAGACGGTGAATCTGTTACATTTCCTTTGGCTACCCATTGTAAAAGCGGCAGAGATTTACCCAAGTGGCGTACTTTACGAGATGCGTTAACAAATTTAGTTGAACAAAATCCAGAGTTTACTCCTTACTCAGAAAAGCGCTTAAAGTATTTGAGACTACTCAAATCAGGACAAAACTGGAGATATCTACCCGAAAATTTGAAAGAAGAGGCAATGGGAGGTGCTTACAGATCAGGTGGTGGTAAAGTCGGATTTTACAGGCGATTGTCCTGGGATAAGCCTTCACCTACTGTGACGACAAGTCCACAGCAAAAAGCCACAGATATGTGTCACCCTGTAGAATTGCGTCCCTTGACTGTGCGAGAGTGTGCTAGAATCCAAACCTTTCCTGACGACTGGATTTTTCAAGGTTCAATAACATCTAAATATAAACAAATTGGTAATGCTGTACCTGTTGGATTAGCAAAAGCCATTGGCACTTATCTTTACAGTTTGATCCTAGGAGATAAACCGCGAGGAAAAGAACTTGTTGAACAACTTTCACTTTTTACTTTATGAAATTTATACCATTTACAGAGTAATGACAAAAAAAGCTAAGATTAGATTTTGTATCAGCTAATTGCACTGATTAATCAAGTTAAGAATTATTTGAAGTTTCGCTGGCAGCCAATTGAGAAAAAGCTTTGTCAATTTTCTGCAACATAGTCAAGTAACGCAATTGAAAGGCTTTCAGCCCCATTCAAAGAGCCAACGTGCCAAATTGGGATGCTCCCGACAACGGCAGAATTGGCAGCTTTAGAAAGGACATTACTCAATAATTTCATCGTATTGATTGATACCGCTGTCTCGATGCTGTTTCATGGAGAGCAGAATCTCGTCTAATGGCGTTTTGTCTTGCCACTGATGGCGGTCTTTGGTGTAATCGCCTTGACCAGGGCTTAAGTATTGAATAAATCGGATAGTGTCACCGACTCCCAAGGAATCGATCAAGGCGTCAGATCCTTTTTTAATAACTACCTGCTGAGTATTAGTCATGGGGTTCCTCCTATTTCTGAGTAACCCTCATTAGCCATTGAACGGGATTATTAACTGGGACATTGATAAGCGGAATATGTCGAATTGAT
>NZ_JAVJQN010000158.1:0-4228 GCF_040218245.1 Coleofasciculus sp. E1-EBD-02
TAAGGCTGATATCGAGCAACAACGCCGGGTATCAGCCAAGCGCAAGCGTTAACGGTCATCGACCAAAAGTTACACCGTGGACTTATACCAAGGCAGAATTACTTATGGGTAGGTTTGTCTAGGTTTTTAGAAGCGGTTCATGAAACCGGAATCCGATCAAAATAACATCGCCGTCGCAACGCCTGTCGTAGTAGCACCTGATACTCTTGCTCCTCTATCATACAAGCGCCAAAGCGAGCCAAGTGAGGATTCATCATTTGTACATCAAACAACAAAAAGCCGCGCGATCGCAACCGCTCGACTAATTTGACTAACGCCACCTTCGAGCCTTCAGGAATCCGATAAAACATGGATTCGCCAATAAATGCGCCGCCAATCACAATCCCTAAAATCCCACCCGCTAGTTCATTTCCTTGCCACGTTTCAAAGCTATACGCCCAACCTTCCTGATAAAGTAACCAATAAATTTCCTGGAGTTCTGGAGAAATCCAGGTGCTTTCCCGATTGGCACAACCTGCCACAACTCCTTTAAAATCTCGGTTAATTGCCATGCTAAACCGCTTCTGATTGAGAACCCGTTGTAGAGATTTAGGATAGCGAAACCGCTCATCTAAGGGAATGATTGCTCGCTGGCGACTAGAGTACCACCCTAGTGATCCGGTTTCATCCGCCATCAAAAAATAGCCTTGAGCATATCCTTGAATTATTGTCGGAATATTTAACTCCATAGCACTAGAACTCGGTTGAGAGTCCCTGTTCTCGAATCGCTAAACACTATTTTAAAATTTTCCTGATCAGACATAATTTCGCTATGCTTAAAAGTGACATCTCCCTGATTAAATCAAAGATTAATTTCTCAATTATGCTGCTCACACGACCTCAACTGTTGAGGTTGACAAAATTTAAACAGTATGTATTGTAGACAGCTAACGTTTGACATTTTATGGCTGAACCCATTCCCCCAGTTACCCTTCCCCCTGCTGAAAATGCCCAGCAGGAAGGAAAATGGTTGCGAGACGCTTTGGTGTACTGGCTGGATCATGAATTTTTACCCGAACCAGCCAATCAGGACATTGCCGATCGCGCCTCCCAAATCTTTGTCCGCCAACGCTTAGAAGGCGAAAACGATGTCGGTTCTTTGGTCATTGCCATTGTCACCGAAATGCAGGCTTTCGACTTCCGAGAAAGCTTCTATAGTGAATTCGCGATCGCCAACGCGGTTAGCGATTTGCTCCTCGACAGTCTGGGTATTGACCGTTGCTGTGGGAATTAGTCATCAGTCATTGGTCTTTTGTCCTTTATCTTTCGTTAAGAACGATTGACCAATGACCCAAATCTACCAACTCGACTTGACTACTCCTGGTAGTAATCCTTTATGCGCCCATTCCCGCAGCACATGGCGAGATAGACCAAAATCCCGATAGTAGCCCCGGGGACGCCCAGTTACCCAACAGCGATTCCGTACCCGATTCGGCGCACTACTGCGGGGTAACTGTTGGATCTTCCGGTGAATCTCTAGTTTCTCAGCCGGAGAGGACGCATTATCAAACTGTTCTTTCAGTGCTGCTCGCTTAGCCGCATACTTCTCAACCAGCTTCTGGCGCTTTTTCTCGCGCTCAATCATTCCTTTTTTAGCCATGAGTCTTTGGCGTTTCCCTAAATAAAGACACTGTTTCCTATCTTATCTTTGTCATTCGTCCTTTGTCATTGGTCATTTGTCATTGGTCATTGGTCATTGGTCATTGGTCATTCGTCAGGGAACAGGGAACAGGGAACAGGGAACAGGGAACAGTGTAAGGTAGAGTTTTGAGTTAACTCACGACTTCCTCATCTTCCCCAGCTCCCCCAGCTCCCCCAGCTCCCCCAGCTCCCTCTGCTCCCCATTCCCCATTCCCTAAAAAAATGGCATTTATCTCCATCACTTATGGATTATTCTTGCTAGGTGTCCTGTTTATTTACTGGAGCCAGCGTTCTTCATCGTGGCGATTATGGGTACTGCTAATTGCCAGTTTGCTTTTTTATAGCAGCTTACAAATTCAATACATTCCGCTGCTCTTGTTTGTAGTTTGGCTGAATTTTTACTTGGGGCAGAAAATTGCGGTCAATACATCCCCTGGCTCTCATCTCAACAATAACCATCTCTCCAATGAAGAGTGGTTAATGGCACAAGAACTTTGGAATCAGCAACGTTTGAGACTTTTGTGGCTAGGGATTGGCTTAAATATTCTCTGTTTGGTCAGCTTCAAGTATGTCCCATTTATCCTGACGAATATCTCCGCCCCCTTGAATTTACCCGTGGCGCGAGAGGGGGCAAGCTGGATTAGCGATCGCTTAATTGCTCCATTGGGACTTTCGTTTTTTGTTTTTGAATGTATTGCCTATCTAATTGATGTATATCGAGGCGCACCTGCGACGCGCCAGGGCTTACAATTTGCGACCTACAAATTGTTTTTCCCGAAACTCATTTCAGGACCTATTACTCGTTACCATCAGTTTGCTAGCGAGTTTAAAGATATCCAATTTCCCAGTTTTGATCGTCTGAGTGAAGGACTATGGTTGATTGCCAGTGGTGCAGTAAAAAAGGCACTTTTAGCAGATCGCATCGGAATTTTTGTTGATCTGTGTTTTGGCAACTTAGAACGGGCAGGTAGTGGCGATTTGTGGCTGGCTATTTTTGCCTACGGATTACAACTGTATCTGGATTTTAGTGGCTATGTGGATATTGCCCGGGGGAGTGCTATCCTCCTGGGATTTAACCTGCCCGAAAACTTTAATTTTCCTTACTTTAGTACCAGCATTGCCGATTTCTGGCGACGCTGGCATATTACGTTAGGGGATTGGATTCGCAACTATCTCTATTTTCCCTTAGGTGGGTCACGCAAAGGATTAGGTCGAACCTGTCTCAACTTGTTTGTGGTCATGCTGATTATTGGTATTTGGCATGGTGCGGCTTGGGGATTTGTCGTGTGGGGAGGATTGCATGGTTTGGCTTTGGTGGTGCATCGCTTAACCCAAACGCTATCAGAGCGCTTCGCTTGGTTAAAAGGATGGTGGCAAACGGGATTCGGGGTGCTAGTGGCGTGGGCAATTACGCAATGGATGGTGTTCATGTCTTGGATTTTCTTCCGGCTACCTAATCTCAAACAAGCTGGCTTTGTGATTCAGAACCTCTGGGGTCAACCCGCCGATGTGCAGTTTGCCGAAAATGTTTATTTGACAGCCTTTGGCTTAGAACGCTTCGAGTTTACACTGCTGTTAGTCATCGTTGCCCTGTTCATGGCGGGTGTTTATGGGATTCATCGGGGTCTGAAGTTACAACTCAACTGGCCCCTAAAGTTGCTATTGGTGCCGCTGTGCCTTTATGCAGTGTGGTTGTTAGCGCCTGAAGGAGGTTTACCTTATATCTACTTTGATTTCTGATTAATAAGGATAGCTTATGTAAACTATTCAATTAATTAATAAAACCAGTGGAAGATTCAAATGAATATGAATACCATTAAAGATGAGGCAAAAATTTTGCCTTGCTTCAATCAAATCATGAAGTAATAGCACTAATCGAATTATGACTACCACAGTACAACGTCGCGAAAGCGCGTCTTTGTGGGAACGGTTCTGTAGCTGGGTGACTTCCACCGAAAACCGCCTGTATATTGGCTGGTTCGGTGTACTGATGATCCCCACTCTCTTAACCGCTACCACTTGCTTTATCATCGCCTTCATCGCCGCTCCCCCCGTGGACATCGATGGAATCCGCGAGCCTGTTGCTGGAAGCTTACTGTACGGTAACAACATCATCTCTGGTGCTGTTGTACCTTCCTCCAACGCCATCGGCTTGCACTTCTATCCCATCTGGGAAGCTGCATCCTTAGATGAGTGGCTTTACAACGGTGGTCCTTACCAGTTGGTAGCTTTCCACTTCCTCATTGGCGTCTTCGCCTACATGGGTCGTGAGTGGGAACTCTCCTACCGCTTAGGTATGCGTCCTTGGATCTGCGTAGCATACAGCGCACCTGTAGCAGCAGCCACCGCCGTATTCCTCATCTACCCCATCGGTCAAGGTTCTTTCTCCGATGGTATGCCTCTGGGTATCTCTGGAACCTTCAACTTCATGTTCGTGTTCCAAGCTGAGCACAACATCCTGATGCACCCCTTCCACATGCTCGGTGTGGCTGGCGTATTCGGCGGTGCCTTGTTCAGCGCGATGCACGGTTCCTTGGTAACCAGCTCT
>NZ_JAVJQN010000162.1:0-18948 GCF_040218245.1 Coleofasciculus sp. E1-EBD-02
AATGAGATAATTGAAGGCTTTATCGGGTTCATAGTAATCAGCCGCCGCCCGTTTTTCTAGGACTGTAATAGTTGTCCATCCGCGTTTGGCAAGCATTAAGGCGGTAGCAAGTCCGGCGGGACCTCCACCAACAATTAATACGTTTCTGAGATCGTCATTGGTCATTTGTCATTGGTCTTATGTAAAGGTTTGATGACTATTTATAGAGTTTAATCTAGTTTACTTTATTTGGGAGTGAGGGGAGGCAAACAAAAGGCAACAGGTAACAGGCAAAAGCATCTATGGTATAAAGAGGGTTACAAAGGCGGATTTGGTATTACTTACTGCTCCTCCTCAAGTTCTGTTTCCTGTGCCAAAGCGGATTCGATTTCCAACAGCTTTTGCTGTAACACGCCCTTAAGCTGAGCGAGTTGAGCCGATTCTACGTTTTGGACAGGCATCGACTGGACGCGATTAATTATCCCGTCTACCTGTTTTTTACTGAGAGTGTCTTGACTCGTGCTGGTGTAATTCGCAATCTCTTGGCTAACTAGGGAGCGTGTTTGGCTGACGGATAGCTTTTTCGATAAAACGTGCTGTTTGAGTCTTTTTCGTACTTTTTTGGCTTCAGCTTCTTTTAACCCTAGTTTTTTGGCAGATAACCGTGAAAGGGCGAGGGCTTGCATTGTGCCTAAACCCTGTTCTCGGATTGCCTGTTTTAGGTCATTGGGTAGTGCCAACATGGGAAAGATATTGGCATTGACGGAGGCGGGATTCAGTCTTAGAGACAGTAAAACGCCTAATAGCGTTTGTTCGATTTCACTTAATTCCAGGGTTGCTAGTTCTTGCTGTTGGCTGGAGGTTGGCACAAGGACAAGGGTGCTAACTTTGGGCAGGGTTCCTTGACGTTCTAACCGTCGCACGGCGGTTCGTAATAAACGGGGAATGTCTTCTGCTGCGATTTCTCCGTTGCACTCATCTTGAATTTCTTTGACCAAAGCCTCTGCCAAATCCAGGTGATTTAGGTCTTCTCGGTGCAGATTCGCCAACAAAACGTGACGGTGCAGGGATTGGGGAGACGGAATGATGACGGCTTTGATTGTTTGCCAATTGATTAAGAGGGCGGCACGGGTTCTACGTTCTCCATCAAACAAGAGATAGCGTCCATTTTCGAGTTCTATTAAAATAATAGGCTGCTGTTGTCCGTCTGATTCTAAGGAACGAGCTAGGGTTTCGATAGTGTCAGTGGCAAAGCTTTGTCGGGGCTGGTCTAAGTTTCGCTCTATTTGGTCGAGGGGGATTTCTAGGATGCCGCTGATGCTTAATTCTGAGCGCAGTTGATTGACTTTTTCTTCTAAAGCTTCGCCGCCTCCGGCTTGGCGGAGTTGTTCAATTTCTTGGGTGAGGGAGTCTACTTGTGCCTGGAGTTCATGAACTTCTTGGGAATAGGATGCCCCAGAGAGTAAGTTGGATAGGTCTACTCCGACTTTTTTACTCATTTGCTTGCCTCTGTCAATGCTTGACGTAAAGATGCCACAATCGGATTAAACTCCTGACAGGCGGGATGTCGGGGACGATACAGGTGTAAGGGTAATCCCAAGGCACTGGCGTTTTTGAATTCGGACGAGAAGCGGATGGGTGGGAATCCGTGAATGTTCAACTGTTCTAATTGGGGGGTGAGTTGTTCGAGGATGTTGCGGTGGATGGCAAGACGGCGGTCATATTGGTTGGGAAGAATGCCTAGAATACGGGGTTCGGGTTTGAGTCGTAGCCGTCGGAAGGAATGATAAAACCACTCTAAGAGTTTCCCCGCACCATCGGCTGATTTGGGTTCGACTTGGATGGGAATCAGGAGATGGGTACTGGCTGATAGGGCAATTAAGGGTAAGGGTCCCAATGTGGCGGGACAATCGAAGATAATTAGGTCATGGGGTAGGGGAAAGTCAGTTAAGCGGTCAGCGAGTAAGTAGGCGCCTCTTTCGTGTAAGACTAACTCGTTGATTGATTTGACCAGTCCCATTTCTCCCTGAATGGCAACAACGTTTTCGAGATGGTCCTGCCATAGGTCAACGGTGGGCCAGTCTCCGACAAAATCGTCCTGGAGAACGGTGGCAAGGCTGCGGTGGTTTTGAGGGCGAGGTAACCCGCTAAATAAACTGACTGAGCCTTGAGGGTCTAGGTCTATCAGGGCGACAGAGTACCCGGAGGAGCCGATTAAATAGGCTAAATGGGCAGCGATGGTGGTTTTGCCGCTGCCGCCTGCGTTTGACAGTATCGCTAATCGAATGGGCATACAACATCTTTAAAAGGTCAAGGCTGAGTTTATCATGTGGTATAACAGTATTCCACATGGGTGTAGAAGACAGGAGACAGGAGGCAATAGCTATAAGTTGTGACCTGTAAAGTTTTACCTCAAAGCGAGTATGAACGCGAGTATGTAGGAGGCTGATTGATTGGTTTCAGGTCAGGGGGAGTAAATCGGGGTTGGGGATAATTTTTAAGACCCCATTCTCATAGATAAAGTGAAATAAGGAAAGTTGACCAGGAGAGATATTACCGTTGCGTCCCCCATGGAGGGCGATATGACAGGGTGTACATAAGGGGATGAGATTTTCGGGTCGGTTGTCCTCTGGGATGAAATTAGCATGATGCACCGATAGGGTTGCCATTGTCCACTCCGAACGGGTGAGGTTGGATGGTTTTTCTCCTGGGCGAAGGCATTGTTTCCCACAGTGACGACAGCGCCAAAGGGCGGCTTCTTTGACGGATAGGGCGATGGTTGACCAATTATCGGCGTAGCGCTGGCGGTTGATTGGCATCTTCCTGGGAAGGAGTATCTGGGGACAGTGATGTCCATAGTTATTGTATTCGGGATGGGGGGCTTGCGGGGTAGCGATCGCTCTTTTTCCCCTAGAACTCTACTCCCCACTGGAGACATTGTACCGGGGAATACTCAGAGAACGGGCTTTGCCATTCTCATCCCGCCAGCGCTGGAGGTAATAATTCCCTCGTGGCTCAATAAATCCCCCTGGCGTCTTGCGAGACAGGTGAGACTTGTGTTTAAAATAATCATTAAAGGCTTGTTCTAGTTGCTCTAGAGAAAAGGGTTTGGGCAGAAATCGAAACGCCCCTTCTGCCATGATTTCTTGCATGACTTTATCATTGCCATAGGCGGAGATCACTATTTTACCTACGGCATATTTCAGGTTATTAATTTGACGCAAAAAGTCCACCCCATCATAGACCTGATTTTCCGCTTTTATCTCCTGAGCTGCACTATTGCGATACCGCGAAGGCATCCGTAAATCGGTCACCACTAAGTCAATTTTACATCCTAGCAAGCGACGCTCTTGAGAGGTTTCTTCCCATTCCGTGTAGGTGGATAATAGTTGTAGCCCTTCTTTGCCATTACTGGCAAAATAAAAGAGATAGCGTTTATCATTTTCATACTTAAGTTGGATTAAATCTCGGAGGGCTTCTTCATCCTCCACAATTAGAACTCGTTTGACCATCGCTGTGCTTAAGTAGGTGGTAACAATTAATTTTAATGGTGGGGATTGTCATTTGTCATTCGTCATTTGTCCTTGGTCAGGGCGGGTTTAGTACCATCAGGATAGCAATATGCAATAATTGTTAAACCCGCCCCTACAGGTTCAACAAACTAACTCCTGAAGGGTATGGTAGGTCATTGGTGGAACATAGCCCAAAACAATCTGCCCATCGGCTAACTTAACAATAGCATTCGCTTCCCGAATTGGGGGTGCAGGGGTTGGCGCGGGGGTAGGAATTGCCCATTCTGAAAGCCCTATTCCGGGAGAGATGGGTAAGGAACGCCTCCCAGAACGGGTTAAGCGAATTGTGCTGGGTGTCATCTGGATACAGCTTTGAGATAGGTTAACCTCTGACTCCACAGAGGGTGGAAATTCAATGATTTCTTCCCCAATCGTGGGCTGATTAATCACTAATTCTACTTTACCATCTATCCCGAATTCGGAACTGGCAGAGAGTTGACTGTTGGGGTTAATAAATAAGCCTTGGCTGGTGAGGGCAATATTCCCCCCGGTTCCGGTAAACGCATTTGCTACAATTTGACTGTCTAATAGGACAAGGTTATCGGTATTGACGCTAATATTTCCGCCATCGCCTGCATTTTGGGCTGTGGCTGAAATTTGACTCTCGTGCAAGAGTAAGGTATCGGCGGTTAGATTAATATTTCCTCCAGTTCCCGACTGGGTTTCTGCGGTGATACTCCCCTGATTCAGTTCAATTAATTCACCGGAAATAATGAGAGAACCGCCATCCCCAGTTCCCAGATTCGTGACCCGGATTTCGGAGGATTCATCGATAGTAATTTGGGGGGAGGTTATCGTAATTGTTCCCGATTCTCCGGATAAGTCTAAATCATCGGATACATTGAAACTCTCTCGCAGTAGGGGGTTTAAGATATCGGCGGATGAGACAATGGAACTGGGGAGAGGGGATTGAGGACTTTTTAAGGTAATCGAATCCGTGGCGTTAATTGAAATTCTTCCGGCATTTCCTTGGGCTATTGTGGAGGAATCTATGCGTCCCCCATTCTCTAATCGTAGTCTCTCGGTTTGTATCTGAACTTGGGCGGCATTTCCGGTTCCAGAGGAGGATGAACTAATGGCGCTGGGGGAACGGTTTTCGGGATTAATTCCGATAAGTTCTAGGTTTTGGGTGTTCAGGTTAATGGTTCCGCCTTCTCCATTTGCCACGGTGATGGATAGGATTAATCCACCGGATTGCAGGGTTGATTGATTGGCATTAATGGTAATATCACCCGCTGCACCTTGACCAAATGTGGCGGAGGTAATCGTACTCACCGCCAAGACTGAACGGGGGGAATTGCCAATAATGTTGAGGGTGTTTGGGATAGTTAGGGTTAAATCTCCGGCTGGTGCTGTACTATAGGTTGATGTGAATAGTCCTCCCCCTTGAATTAGGGTTAAGTTGGGGGTAAAAATAGAGATTGAACTTCCGGGTATTTCGCCTAGGGTTTCGGTGCGGATAGAACCGATAATTTCGGCGATGGGGTCTGTTCCACTAATGGTTAATTGGTCTGTGGCGTGGATGGTTATGGTTCCGGGTTCCGTCTCAGTTGGGGGAATTCCTAGGGTTTGAATAAAGGCGACTGAACCGTCAGTAAAGTTGATTTGATTTCCCCAGAGTTGAATCTGTCCACCGCTGATTCCAGAGGCGTTAATCGCGCTGCGTTGGCTGAGGGTGATGGGATGAAGCTGGGAGGAATTGGGAATGGTAAGTTGTCCGTCTGAGAATTTGACTTCTCCTTGATTGACGGCGGCTAAATGAATTGTGCCATCCCTAGCGGTGAGGATGGCGCCGTCGAGGTTTATTTCTCCACCAATTAAGGCGAGGGTTTTACCGGGTTTTACGGTTAATCCACCGATGGAGTTATCGGAAATTGGCTTAAAGTTGAGGGCGTTGAGTTGATGTCCGTCTCCGGTAATTTGGATAGTTCCTGGATTGATTAATCCTAAACCAATGGGGGTACTAATGGTGAGTTGGGGGGAGTTGGGGAGGGTGTTTAATTCGGTGCCATCGGCAAATAGTAGGCGGTTGGCGGTACTGGCGATAAAGGAACCGTTGAGGTTGAGTTGGGTTGTGGGACTGAATAGAATTCCGTTGGGATTGAGGAAGAATAAGTCGGCATTTCCTACAACTCCTAATGTTCCTAGAATTTGAGAGGGGTTGGTTCCGGTGACGCGGCTGATGATGGTTTCAATCCCGGTGGCTGGGGTAAAGTAGGCGGCGTTTCCGGGATTGATGTTAAAGTCAGTAAAGCTATGGAAGAGGTTGGTGCCGATGGGGGTGCCGCCCGTGATGGTGAGTTGGTTGGGTTCTGGGTTAATTTGGGAGTTGATGGGTAAGCTGGAATCGGGGATAATTTGGGCGTGGCTAGGGGTTATTAGTAGTGCCAGTAGGGTGAGAATTGTTGCTGGATTCCATTTCATGATATCATGTCCGCCTAAACAGTTACGATAAAATCGATGCACCCATATTGACTGGACTAAACCTATATCGCAAGTGATCAACCGGACATGATATGACTCACAGGTTCAGGTCAAGGTGTTTAAAAATATGACGGACATGAGCAATGCTTTATCGGATACTGGCAATTCTAATAATCATTCATACGTACCCTTAAAAGGTGTCTATTACAATCTTTAAAGCTGGTTCTACCGTGTAACACTCTATGATTATCTATAATTAATATTTCACCAGCTTCCAAAGTTAATGATACTGTACAAGGATGATTTTTAATATGATCCCTAAGAAAAATTAAAGCCCACATTTTTCTATCATTATCGGCTTTTGAAAACATACTATTCTTTAAACCCATTTCTATTGTATCGAACCTATATCGTATATTAATTTTCTGTGAAATTATAGGTGCATATATTATCTTAATTTTATCTTTGTACTCACTAAAAATACTGGGAACAGCAAATGGGAAAAATGATTTTTCTAAAATCCTTAAACAAGTTATTCCATCATTGCTACTTTGTAAGGTGTTTATAACATGATCAAAATTTAGGATCTTTGTCACACCTCCTCCACAATTAGCTTTTTTTATAGCAAAAAGTGAAATATATTTTTCTGGACTTGATCGATATTGCGTATCAGTATGTAATGGAGCTTCTAATTTGTGTTCAGAAAAGGTTGGCAAATAGTTTATATCTTGTCGTAGTTTTATTTCCCAGACATAATCTTTTTTGCCAATATTATGCTCTACTGGCTTGCCCAACATTGAACAAAAGTACAGGAACATATTACTCCTTAGTTGAGTATTAAAGTCAATAATACCAAAATCTTTAGCTACTACAAAACCTGTTTTTTTTAGAGCTAATTTTATTGGCTGAATAAAGTCTGCAACATCTTTCCATTCTCTAGAAATTTTTTTCCAGTTTTCTATAGAACTACAGTTAACGTCCCTCAAAATTTTTTTGGGTATTGCTAAACTTCCCAGACTTACTTCCCTAATCATTCTCGCTATTTATATACCAAGCATCAGAAGCTTTGATTGTGAGTTTTGCAAATGCCTTATGTGGATGTATACTTTCATCCAGTTCAGCCGAAACTTCTACTAAATCATTAGCATCAACTTGTGAGGCTACTGCCACTGCAACCTCTCTACATAGATCTTCACAGAATTGTGGTTTTCTATGACTCTTCTGGACTAAATAATGCTCATCAGGACGTTTTAGTACGGCTTCCACTAAATGAGCAACACGACTAATCTGACTATATAAATTTGTTGGCGAAATTAAGTGTTTTGGATTGTGAGAACTAACTTTTACATATAAAGTACCTCTTTGTGCGTGTGTAAAAGTAGGAGGAATAGCCTGCATTATTGAGTCAAAGAAGTTTTCATGTAGAGATAATTTTAAGTTTTTTTCAGTTTTTAAGCTACTGAACTTCAGGGTGCAAGGACAAGCAGTCATTACTTTAATAATTAAACCAATTGTGCGACTTATTACTGTTCCATCAAAAATGGTGTTGGCAATAATTTTAATCGGTTGCTTTGAACGAGTTTTGCTTCGATGATTTAAGGTTTCAACATAAGAATTAACTACAAAATTAACCTCTGATCTTTTACTATTTTGAACCTTTCTGGCTTCTTGTGCAACAAAATCAGTAACATCTTCTAACTTATCCCAATCACAAGTATCAAGATTATTTAAAATCTCTTGCAATCGACTCATGTGAATACCTCTTTGATGGGGGCTTAGATCAACTGTTACATAAGCTTTTGCTTCAACCTGATTGTACTTATTGGTGAAAGGATTTAATAAATTGAAAAAGCAAGTTGTGTCCGATGTGCCAACCGCCTGAATGTAAATAGGATGTTGTGGTAATCTAGCTGGAATATCTGTTAATGCAGACTTAGATAATTCATCGTCCTTTTCTAAAGGCAAAAACTTTAAAGATTTTTTCCCACAAAGCACTGGAACTTTATCCGGCTCACTTTCAATTGCATTTAAACCAATCATATAACCAGCACAAAAACCTGGTAAGCCGTGGAACTCACGTACAAAGTCATAGCAGTTTAAGTTAAATCCTGTTTGGCGCTTTGTCTGTGTAATCCAACTAGCAATAGGCTGTCTTCTCAAGTGAACAGCTAAATCATACTCTAGACGTAAAGATCTTTCGAGTAAGCCAATCAATAAAATAGTCTTTACGTTGAATAAGTTGAGGGAATAGTTTATTGGTTTTGGAATTTTTACTCGATGCTCAATTAATCCCAGAAACTGTTTTTCAACAGTCATTGCAGCGGCTTCTAATGTGAGCAACCACGTTGGATCAAGATAACAACCAGCTTCCGGAAAATTTTGAAGATGTAAAAGATGTGTAGCATCATGCAGCAATCGCCACACTAGCCATTGACTGCTTTTTAAATTTGTTCGATCATGTGTTTCTAGAAGAAGAACTTTCCTTTCAGGAGTGAGATACCAACGTTTCCAGCAAAGTTTTGCTATCTCATCCTCAACATATACAATTGCTTTCTGTTGCACTGATAAGGGTAATAGATCTGAAATTACAGGAAAACTCCAACTTTCGATCAGTTCATTAGGATTTCCAGTAGGATAATCATCATCAATAAGCGACTGATTTATCTTAGACGTCAAGTTTTCTCGATTAGTGTCTAAATGCTCACAAAGCTTTTCTAGCCAAAAATCTACTGTAATTTCATGAGGAATATTAACGATGTCACCTAGATTGATTATTTGTTTGATATCTGAAGATAAATTTTCTGTAATTCCAGAAATGTCTAGGGTTACTCCTGTCAGCTTACAGTATTTTTTAAGATAACGAATTGCTGATAAGCCAGATGAATTTTTAATGACGAGTCCTGCTAATTCAATGTTTTGCCTATCCTTATTAAGGTAACGATTAACCGCATCATCAAATAATGCTCTTGCAGCCCAACCACCCTGCCAATCTATTAGTTTTTCTATCGCACTTGAGTCTATCATTTCAGTGAATCCTTAAATTTATGCTGATAAATTTCATCAAGCTGATATGCTTTTTCAATGGCTTCTTTATCAAGGTAGGAAACCCAAAACTCTAACCGATTATCAATAGCTTCTAATAAATCATTAGCAATTTCAGAGGGGTCGATAGCATCCTTTGAAGATTGTGTACCTGAACGTTCATGAAATTCTGTAGCCAGACAGCCTGGATAACAAATAGTTATATCAATACCTCTATCTTTAGCTGATTCACGTATACAGCGAATGAAATGCTCTACTCCTGCTTTTGCGGAAGCATAAAAACTCCAATTGTTACTTTTAATTTTTGCTGTAAGCGAGGAAATCCAAGCAATCCTTGACCCAACAGGAAGAACAAGGATTGCCTCTTTTAACCAAATAATTGTCGATAGATAAGTAGTCTGAACGCAACTAATAACTTTATCGTTGGGAAAATCGGAAATATTGCCATATAATCCTTGGGCTACACACAGAATAAGGGTGCTGGGTTGAACAATTTCCAGAGTATGTCTTATGAGTTCAACATCATTAAAATCTTGGCTTATAAAGTTTATTTTTAGTTCTTTAATTTTGTCTATTTCTTCTCTGGCAATTACCGTAACTCGACTGTACTTGGCTAGAGCCTCGATAGCTAAAGCTAAGCCTATTCCTCTGGAACCACCAACGATTAACAGATTACCCCTATCAATCATGCACCTTTATTTTTTGCTACCCTATCTACGATGACACAACAAACTATGCAATTTCTCTGTCAAGTCACAACAGCTTTTACATCTTAAACCTACAGTTCTCCACCATAGCGTCAGTTTTGGAAATAAGCGAGTTCGAGTCGTAGTAACGAATAGTATAGCAATCCTAAATAGGTTGTGGCAATTTCCAAAAACGTGATCCTTGCTATGCCTGGGTTTCAAGCCGCTCACTTGTTACAACTCATTTAGGGTCGCTATAGTTCGATTTACGGTTTAATATCAGGCTTACTGGGCATTCAGTCATGCAATGAAACTCACACGCAAGAAGAAAATCCTGCTATTGATTATCGCATCCATGGTTGCAGCGATTGGATTGGATATGGCGATCGCACGCAGCGTCTATCATCCCTTAAACTACCTCTATGGGATACTCAGTTGGACGAGTTGTCGGCTGTTTCCCTGTTATCCCCAACCGACGGAAGCGGTGAAGGGGGAACGGGGGATGGTGGTGACGGCGCACAAGGAAGCGTCGCGGGTGGGACAAGAAATTTTACTATCGGGGGGAAATGCGATTGATGCTGCGGTGGGAGTGGGGTACGCTTTAGCCGTGGTTCATCCCTGTTGTGGGAATATTGGCGGGGGTGGGTTTATGGTGATTCACCTGGCTTCAGGGGAAGAGGTGTTTCTGAATTTCCGGGAAACTGCACCCCTGGCGGCGTCGGCGGCTATGTATTTGGATGGTTCGGGGGAGGTGATTCCTCAGTTAAGTACCCAGGGATATCTGGCGGTAGGGGTTCCGGGAACTGTGGCGGGTTTGGATAGGGCATTATCTGAGTATGGTACGATGAACCGTCAACAGGTGATGGCGGGGGCGATTCGGTTGGCGCGGGATGGGTTTATTCTGTCACCGGGGGATGTGGAACGGTTGCAGCGTCATACGAAGGTGTTTTCTCAGCAGGAGAATGTGGCGGCGATTTTTTTGGATGGGGGGGAAGCCTTTCAGGTGGGGGAACGGTTGGTCCAGGAGGATTTGGCTGAAACGTTGGGTGCGATCGCGCGATCGGGAGCTTCGGCTTTTTATCAGGGTAGAATAGCTGGTGCGATCGTGCAAGCGAGTGAAGAGAATGGCGGGATTCTTACAAGAGAGGATTTTACTCGGTATCGGGTGCGTCAGGAAACTCCGTTGCGCTGTGAGTATCGCGGCTATGAGGTGGTAACGGCGCCACCGCCGGGAGGGGGAGTGACGGTGTGTCAGATGTTGAATGTGTTGGCGGGGTATCCTCTGGGAGAGTGGGGATGGGGTTCGGTGGAGAGTCTGCATTCCTTTTTGTCAGCGGCGCTATTTGCGTATCGGGATCGGAATTACTATTTGGGGGACCCGGATTTTGTTGAGATTCCGGTGAAGCGCCTGTTGAGTCAAGGGTATGCAGCGCAGATTCGGGAACAAATTGGGGAGAGGGCGCTGAATCCCCAGGCGTTGCAGATGCAGGATCTGCCTCAAGGCACGCATACGACGCACTATTCTATTGTGGATCAGTTTGGCAATGCGGTGGCGGTTACGTATACGATTAATTCCCTGTTTGGCGCTAAGGTGATGGCAAAGGATACGGGGTTTTTTCTGAATAATGAAATGAATGATTTTACGGTGAAGCTGGGGGAGGGGAATCAGTTTGGTTTGGTTCAGGGGGAGGCGAATCAGATTGAACCGGGGAAGCAACCGTTGAGTTCGATGAGTCCGACGATTGTTAAGAAAGATGAGAGGGTGGTGTTGGTGACGGGTTCCCCTGGGGGGGCGACGATTCCGACTACGGTGGTACAGGTGATTACCAATTGGATTGATTATGAGTTGGATATTGCTGAGGCGGTGAATGCGCCGCGTGTTCATTATCAGGGATTACCGAATTGGGTACTGACGGAACCCTTTGCGGTGGAGGGAGATGGGGTTTGGAGGTTGTGGGAAAAGGGATATCGGGTGATTCCGTTTATCAGTTGGGGTGCGGCGGAGTCGATTCAGGTTGAATCCGGGGGGGTTTGGGGGGTGAATGATAAGCGGCGGGTGGCGGGGGAAGCGATGGGGTATTAATAAGGCAGAAGGCAGAGGGCAGAGGGCAGAAGGGCAGAGGGTTTTAGTTGCTTAATCGTTGATAGTTCTCTCGTGTGTTTGGGCTTGAGAAATGACTAAGTTATTCCTGTACATCACAAACTAAGCGTTTGAATAAAGATACGGAAATAATGGTGGTATTGCCCAAGGTTTGAACCTCTGAGAAATTTCTGTCTCCGGTGATTAAAAAGTTGGCGTCGGCGGCGATTTCGGCTTCAGTCATGGGTTTACTAACTCCTTCTTTGAAAAAAGATTACGATTACTCCGCTTCGCCAATTAAGGTGAATGCAGCCCAGTTTCTGGGATTGGGGTATTTTTCCATTGTCGTGAGCATTGCTTGGCGCAAGGCTTGAGCTTTATCAGGTTGCTTCTGGAGGTTTTTGTAAAAATTTGCCATCAGGAAGGCTGTCGGCTCATCTGGCACTTTCCAGAGGGATGCAACGACACTGGGTACACCTGCTGTAAATAAGGAACGGGATAAACCAATCACACCATCACCAGTGATTCGTCCCTGTCCAGTATCACAGGCACTCAGGACAACTAACTCGGCGTTGAGTTTCAGTTTTAGGATTTCGCTAGCCCTGAGTAAGCCGTCATCTTCACCGGAGGGAGCAAGGGCAATGGCACCGGGAATATCTGCATTGTACAAGTCATCGAGTAAGCCGTGAGTGGCTAAATGAATAAACCGCGCTTTGGGCATTTGCTGGACAATTGCAGCTTCTGTGGCTTGGTTGCCGATGATGGCTTGGGTATTTAGTAAGGATGCAATTTCTTTGGCTTCTTGTTCTGCACCGGGTAGGGGTTCTAATGGTTTAGGTGGTTCTCCGGGTATGGATGCAACTTTGGGCATGGTGGGATTGCCTACTACCATGAATTCTCGACTCCCGACTCCCGACTCCCGACTCCCTAATATTTGTCGCTGTTGACGGGTTAATTCTAGAACTTGAATTGAGGGAGCAGTGAGGATAGTGTGTTTCTCGATTAAGTGTTTACCTGACTCGTCTTGCAGAGCAGGAAATGGCACAAAAAACAGGTTGCCTTGAGGGATAAAAATAATACGGGCATTGGGTTCAGTTGGCAGTAATTCAGCGATGGGTTCGATGAGTAATTGGTGCAGTTCTTGTAAGCGTTCCTCTTGGCTTTGACGAGTCTTACCACTGGCAATTTCTGCCAAGCCTCGAATCCCTTTTTGGCTCGTTTCGTGGGTGCTAAAAACGAGTTTTGCAAGAGCTGTTTTGGGTTTTTCTCCTGAGCGAGTGGCTATGTTCTGACTGAGTTGGTTGTAGCCTACTAACCCAAGTAAACCAACCGTGCTACCAACTGCGAGAAGTGACCAGGGAACTAATCTTTTGCGCCGGATAGTTATGAAAATACAGCCACTACCGACGACAATCAAAATAGCGAGAGTTACTGGATAACCCCAAGAAGCAAGGTATTTTTGCCAAAATTCCCTTACAGAAGTCTTTGGCTCAGATGTTTCTTGTTGTTGCCATAGGGGTTTAATGTCAACTTTGCGAAAGGCAACTTTACCTGTAGGCTGAATTACCCAACTATAGAGTTCTGATTCTTTGTATTGCTCTCTACCTTGAATTTTGAAATCATCGTAAATAATCGCATATTCAACCAAGGTTGCATTTTGCTTTTTAGCGATTTGTTGGATTTTATCTAGGTTGGGTGGGGTAACATCTGGCTGTGAGGATAGCTGCGTCGCCAATAACTCCACAAAGGCTCTGGCACGTCCTCGTTCAGCAATCTCTAGAGCGGCATTAGCTTTATTTAGGGCAATCAGGACTTGTTGCAAAGTAGTGTATGTATTAGCTTGCGTTTCAAAAATCGACACTTTATTAAGGTCAGTTAATTCTGTTCGTAGAGATTCCAAAACCTTAATTGCGTCGTATAGGGTTGTCTCTGCTTGTGCGAACTTGCCAGATTTGAAGAAAGCATTGCCTAGATTGTTCAGAGAATTGGCTTCTCCCTCACGAGAGCCTATCTTCCGATAAATATCAAGGGACTGCTGATGGAACTTAATTGCCCGTTCATATTGTCCCAGGGAATAGTAAGGATTGCCCAGATTGTTCAGAGAACTGGCTTCTCCCTCACGAGAGCCTATCTTCCGATCAATATCAAGGGACTGCTGATAGAACTCAATCGCTCGTTCGTATTGTCCTAGGAAATTATAAACATTTCCGAGATTGTTCAGAGAATTGGCTTCTCCTTGAGAGTCGCCTATCTTCTGATAAATTTCAAGGGACTGCTGATGGGACTCAATTGCTCGTTCGTATTGTCCCAGGGAATAGTAAGCATTGCCCAGATTGTTCAGAGTTTTTGCTTCTCCTTGGGGGTTGACTATCTTCTGATAAATTTGAAGGGACTGCTGATAGAATTCAATCGCCTGTTGGTATTGTCCTAGGAAATGGTAAGCATTGCCTAGATTGTTCAGAGAATTAGCTTCTCCCTGGGGGTTGACTATCTTCTGATAAATTTCAAGGGACTGCTGATGGGACTCAATCGCCCGTTCGGATTGTCCCAGGGAATCATAAGCATTGCCTAGATTATTCAGAGAATAGGCTTTTCCTTGGGGATCATCTATCTTCCGATAAATATCGAGGGACTGCTGATAGAATTCAATCGCCCGTTGGTATTGTCCTTGGGACTGGTAAGCATTGCCCAGATTGTTCAAAGAATCGGCTTCTCCCTCACGATAGCCTATCTTCCGAGAAACATCGAGAGACTGTTGATGGAACTCAATTGCTTGTTGGTATTGTCCCAGAGAATGGTAAGGATTGCCCAGATTGTTTAGAGCTTTGGCTTCTCCCTCACGATAGCCTATCTTTCGATAAATATCGAGGGACTGCTGATAGAACTCAATCGCCCGTTGGTATTGTCCCAGAGAATGGTGAGCATAGCCCAGATTGTTCAGAGAATCAGCCTCTCTTCTACGAACCCCGATCTCTCGATAAATCTTTAGCGCCTGTTGCCAGGACTTTATAGCAGCCTGAAATTGACTGTTACTAAACTGCTGTTTCCCTTGCTCAAACAGTTGGTCTGCTTCCGCTTTGCGAGCGTTTGGAGTTTGAGTCAACAACTCACCCCGCCGATTCCCCATCCCCAAAGTCGTTGCTTGAGCAACCACTGGAATAGTCAAAGAAAAGAGGCAGATACCCAACGTCAAAAAACTGCCTAAGATTACCTTCATCTATTCAATCCCCTCAACTTTGAGCCTTATCATTCCGGGAGAGTTGGCATCAAACAACATTTCTTTCACTTCATAGCTACTTGGTTCACCCAAAGGATCTGGAGGTGACTGCTTTTCCTTCACCACAGCACTCAGCGCCACTTCAGCCAAACCCTCGCTAGAATCCTTAATTTGCAAAGCCGTCAACGGCGTTACCCGCCAGATTTCAGCCTCACCCCTCAGTCCCCTCAGTCGAGGTACTGAACCTCGTGGCAATGGTGCTTCCTGACTAAACTTCACTCGCTTAATCTCTTTAATCGCAATTGAGTCAGCCTCACCACTCGCTTCAAGCGTTAGCGCTTTATCAGTAATCGCCGTTACTCGACCCGACTTCGATCCCCCTGTTGTCAACTCCACATCTGCTAAAGTTGGTAACACCACTGGAATTGGTGCCTCTTCTGCGGGTGATGTCGTCGGAGATGACACGACAGGTTTTGGTTTATCGTCACTACATCCTGCCAGCCCAAATCCTGAAACTAGCAGTGTAACGATCAGTATTGGGAGAAATCCTTTCATGGTTGAGAACACTGTACCCCTCTACATACCCAATTCCAAGTTGCAACCCAATAATCCGGAAATTTAGCGCTTATCGGAGTATCAAAGTGGTAGGTTAGTGCATTTGGATACAGAAGTTGTCCCAAACTCCCCCACCTACCAACAATCCCAACATCTTAGGAACACTTGTTAGTCTACTTGGCATTCTAGCCGTATTCCTTTACTTCACAGGCTGGATTTATCGCTGGGCATACTTTAGCTTCTTTCAACTAGAAATTACTACCCTTGACTTACCCCTAGAGTCATTTTTTATCATTCCTTTCCAAGTATTTCTAGGCAGTTTTTGGGCATTTGGCAAAACTGTATTAGCTGCTGTAGTGACAGTATTCCTGATTCAAGTAACAATAGGGTTGCTTGAACCACCTAGACGGCAATTTGTCGGAAACCTCAATCGTTTGCAGTCACGCCTAATCCGATTCACTCAAAAACTCCACAGGTCAGGGATTGTCCGAAAAATACGCTCATTTGCAGACCTTTTTCCCCAACCTTTACGCTATGAAATAGTAATAGTAGTTTGGATTTTAATCGTTTTATTTTGGTTAGCAAGGTGGCAGGGTATTACAGATGCCAGACAGGATGCCATCAATGATACATCCTCACTGCCCGTCATCACATTAGTTACCCCTAAAGACCAATTAGCCCTAGGACGTAAGCCCAATGATTTACTCACAAATCCCCCTTTAAAAGACTTCCACATTATTGGCGATTCCGGCTTATTGGAAAATCTCAGACGACAAGAAACCACCGATACAACTATCAATCCGCCTAGAGTTTGGCGTTTACTGATTGAGCGTAACGGATGGATTTATCTGTTCAAAACACTACCTCCAAATCCTGCTCCCGATGAACGCCCCTATGTACTGGTGATTCGAGAAAGCGATGGCGGCGATCAGTTGTTGATTCTTAGCCCAGAAACTAGCAAGCCAGCATCTAAGTAGGGGTTGCTTAAATTTCTTGTTGTATTTTGCCATCATTTAGAAACAAAAGTATTAGAATACTTTCTCGAATATTGGCAGTATTCTCTGTTTTTAGAGCGGTTTTAGGCAGATATAATATCAAACACCAACTGACTCTTAGGAAAAACTACCTCAAACTCCGTATACTCCCCCACCTGAGACTTAACCCCAATCGCCCCCTGATGCTTCTGTACTAACTCATAGACAATATACAACCCCAACCCCGAACCCTCCCCCATCGGCTTCGTCGTCACCAACGGTTCAAACAACCGCTTCTGCACCGACTCACTTATCCCTATCCCATTGTCCCAAACCCGCCAAATCACCGACTCATTTTCCTCAACACCTCGGCTTCGCTCGGTGTTAACCCACTCAATCCGAATCTGGGGGATGTAATTGGGAGATGGGGAAGATAGGGAAGATAGGGAAACAGGGGAAGAATCAGACTCTCCCAACCCCTCCCGCTTACACCGCACCGCATACACAGCATTATCCAGCAAATTTGTCAACACCCGCAACACCAACAACGGCACCTTCACCGGAACCCCATCCCACGCCCCCAATCGCCACTCTATCTCAATCCCCTCATCCTGGGGACAAGCCAACTTCACCGCCAACTCCACAATCATCCCCACCGTCGCCCTCGCCAACTCCAGGGGTAACTCCCCCTGGGGAACCGGAAGCAACGTCGCCACCAACCCATTCGCCCGACTTAACTCCTGTTTCGCCTTCTCTACCTGCTCCTCCCATTTGAGTACCACTTCCTCTCCCTTCCCCTGCCGCCATTGCTGGGTTAACATCGTTAAAATCTCCAACCGATTTCCCAGCGCCCAGAGGGGATTTTTCAACTCATGGGATAAATTTCCCACCAAGGAACTCATCGCCGTGAGTTTCTCCTGCTGAATTAACTGATTTTGCGTCGTTTGCAGTTGAATCAACGCCTCCTCTAAATGCTGCGTCTTCTGATTCACCTGCGCTACCAATAAACGGTTATACTCCTGCAACTCCTGAATATAAAAATACAGCACTCCCCACACCCCCATTAGCCCAATTCCCACCAACGCCGCACCCGACGGTATCCAGATATCCAGCAAAAACGCCGCATACGTCACCCCCACCAAGACACCACTTAAACCCATCCCCCCGATTAACGCCATAATCAACGTCAACCCCGGATAACGCCCCCGTCGCCAGCGTCGTAGAAACACATATTCCAAACTCACCCACAGCCAAATCCAGCCATACTCCCAGGGTTGCGCCACCCCCCTCATTCCCCCAGCTTCCCCCAGCGCCGCCTGAATTATCTGACTCGTCAACAGCGCCTGAATCTCCACCCCATACATCGGTTTGGGTGTAGTTCCCTGATAGTGAGAAAAAGGGGTATAAAACCTATCCCGTAACGAGGGCGAGTATGCCCCAATCAACACCACCTTATCCTGAAACCGTTGCCCAGAAACCCGTCCCCGTAGCACATCCATCAGGGAAACCCGGTCAAATCCGGCTTCCGGAAACTCTCGCCAATCGAGTAAAATTTGATAGCCTCGGTCATCGGTATTCACATAACCGCCATGATTCTCTTCCAAAGGCGGAAACACCGCATCTCCTAACTGTAACCACCCCCGTGGCGTCGCTTCCGGTGCAATTCCCGACTCCGATAAATACCGATACGCCAACTTCAGCGCCAAACTAGGAATCTGAGACTCTGGGGAACCATCAGAAATCGGGTAAAGCGTACCCCGGCGCACCACCCCATCCCCATCCACGATGGTACTAATATCCGCAACTTGCTGTTTTTGCGCCAAGATAGGCGGCGGTGCAATCGGAGTAAAAAACCCATCCCCCGGTACTCCAGTAAACTTACCCACACCGATTATTTTGTCTGAGGTGCGGAAAATCTCCTCCAGGGTGTTTGTCCCCGGTGGCGTCAGGTTATCGGTTTTATCATTATTATTATCAGTCAAACCCATCCCAACCCATTGACTTCCCCGATTGGGGATTAGGGATTGGGGAGGTTTTGAGGCTTGAGGTTGGAATAAGGGCGGGTTTTGTTGAGAAGTTATCGGTGGGGAGGACGGGTTTTGTTGATAGGTTATTGGTGGGGAGGGCGGGTTTTGTTGATAGGTTATTGGTGAGTGGCTAGGTTTAGTGGCTAAACCCGCCCCTACAAGTATGGCTACATCCGCCCCGACAATTGACCCTTCATGATGTTCGAGGGTAAGCTTTTGACTAAACTCCCCATCTTCCCCTGCTCCCCCATCTTCCCCTGCTTCCCCTGCTTCCCCTGCTTCCCCTGCTTCCCCTGCTTCCCCTGCTCCCGCCGCTTCCCCATCACCTTATTTCCGACAATTATCACAATGTCCACATTTTAATCCCATCGCCTCCTTTTTAAACCCAAACG
>NZ_JAVJQN010000179.1:0-13355 GCF_040218245.1 Coleofasciculus sp. E1-EBD-02
CATGAAGTATAGTGAGAGATTGCCGCGCTCTGTGTCCGCCTATCTCGGAGTGAATCCGAGAAAGCACGTATGGAGTGCTCTATATCAATTTAATAATTTTATGGGTCGATGCCCTGTAGTCAATCGTAGACACGATTACTATAGTGTCTCTAACTGGGAACCGTTGGTTAAGGCTGATATCGAGCAACAACGCCGGGTATCAGCCAAGCGCAAGCGTTAACGGTTATCGATCAAAAGTTACACCGTGGACTTATACCAAGACAGAATTACTTGTGGGTAGGTTTGTCTAGGTTTTTAGAAGCGGTAGAGTCAGACCAAGCCGAAGCAATTATCTGGGCGATTTGCTGATGGGATGGGGGAAGGGCTAATTCTCCTGTTAAGCCGAGATCCAAGGGTTTAACTCGCTCATCAAGTTGAGCATCGATGCTGGGTTCGCCTAAAAGATAGCAGAGGATACGCGGGTCAATGCGGAGGGGAGATTGGGTTAAGGTTACACCGGGAGCGATTTCAATCAGTTGCCAGTATTGTAAGGGGGATTGTCGTCCCAAGACGCTTAAGCTGACGTGGGGTAAGGCGGATAGGGCTAAACTCAGGGTGGGATAATTAATCTGGGAGTCGCCACTGGCTTGACGGCAAAGTAACGGGAAATCCGGGTCGAGTTCCATGCCTACACATAGGAGAAGGATATCGCGATCGCAGACAGATAAGCCGAATTGGGTGCAGAGGATATCCAAGGCAAAGGGAGTCGCCGAGTTAGGTATTTCCGGTGGGGAAAAATCGGGGTTTGGATCAGTTGTCTGATTCTGTTTCTGGGAAATATAGCATTCAAGATGACGATAGACTCGGTTAACCGAGGTCATCAAATATTGATAATTGGCTTTGTACCAATCTATTGCTGTAGAAGTCATAGAATGGGTAGAACACCTAAAGTGGAAGTCGAATTTGCCCGATATAATTTTTATATACAGGATATAGTTTCACATCATTAATTGCAAGTTATATAATTATCAGCTTATGCAGGAAGCCCAACAGAAGAAACCTTCATTTATTCCACCCGCCCCTGCGCCCAAAGACGCTGATCAAGGGTTTGCGCCACCGCGATTTCCTGTACAGTCACACGCCAAACAACCCTCTGCTTCAGGAAAGGCGACTCGCGCTTATTCCAGTTATGACCGAGATTTGATTCAGACAAAGCTGCTGGAAGGGATGGATAGGGCGATACCCAGACAGGGGCAAGCTGAAGCCATCCAGCCCAAAGATGCCCACTGTGAAGCCGAAGATGGTGTGCAAGGTCAAGACTTGTTCCATGTTCAAGCGTATATGGGGAAAGATGCGGCGGCGGCATCTCAGAAGTTGAGGGCGGCGGCTTATAAGTAGGTGGGGACAATTAAAGTTAACGGTGGGGATCGTCATTCGTCATTCGTCATTCGTCATTTGTAAGGGTTTGAGGCTTGTTAACATAACTTCATAAGGTTGAGTTTATTTCCACCAACCTACTTACCTCTGGAAATCGGATTGCCTTTGCCAAGACTCCGAGTGTCGGATTGGCAGCCCATGAAGCTGCCCACGTTATGCAGCAACAATCAGGTCAAAGTAAGCAAAAGGAGTCACTTGTCCAATTGCAGACAGTACCCCCTGGTCCTCTTTTAGGATCAGGTTTAGCTCAAACAGAAATATCGCGCCAACAGGTAGCGGCCATCAATGCTTTCCGGCGCAACTATATGGATATGCGTGAGGCAAATTGGATTGGCGGTGATCTTTATTTCCACTGCAAGGCTAATTGTGAAACTGCTCAGGTTGGTTCTCATGGTGCGACGATGGCAGCATACTTAAGTAATTCTAGAGAGTTTATTGACCGGATTACAGGTGACCCACCCGAAGCCAGCAATGACGATCAGGAAGCTAATCGTTATGGTCGTAGAGGTGGTAGGAACAATACCGATGGATCATGTAAAGATATTTGTGAAACATTTCGTCCAGAAGGTTTGCCTGATCAATATTAAACATCATGAAAAGTAAGATTATAATAATTTCAGCTTTCCTAGTTGTAATCTTGGCTTTTATGCATTTGCCTTGGGTAAGGCATTTTTTAGCTGTAGATAAATGTCTAGATAGAGGCGGTCGTTGGAATGATAAAAGTAATGAATGTGAATCCCCGCGCTACTAGTTAACTATTGAATCCATCAGTTGTGTTTACCCGACTCCCTTTGATTTTGCGTGGAAGTCAAAGTTGTCCGATATAATTTTTATATACAGCATATAGTTTACTATAATTAATTGCAAGTTATATAGTCATCCACTTATGCAGGAAGCTCAACAGAAGAAACCTTCGTTTATTCCACCCGCCCCTGCGCCCAAAGATAGTGCTACAGGGTTTACACCACCGCGATTTCCCGTACAGTCACAAGCCAAACAACCGTCGGCTTTAGACAAAACAACTCGCGCTTATTCCAGTTATGACCGAGATTTGATTCAGGCAAAGCTGCTTGAAGGGATGGATAAGGCGATTCAAAGACAGACACAAACGGAAGCCGAAGCCATCCAGCCCCAAGATGCCCACTGTGAAGCCGAGGATGGGGTGCAACTTAAAGACGATGGGGAGTCGGTACAACAGAAATCGCCCCAAGACATTGCCGCTGATGGATTTAGGGGGACACCGAGACAATTACCGCATCTGGATAAAATCCAACAGTCCTTTGGTCAAGACTTGTCCCATGTTCAAGCGTATATGGGGCAAGATGCGGCGGCGGCATCTCAGAAATTAGGGGCGGCGGCTTATACCTCTGGAAATCGGATTGCCTTTGCTAAGACTCCAAGTGTCGGATTAGCTGCCCATGAAGCGGCGCATGTCATGCAGCAACAATCTGGGAAGGTGCAACTGAAGGATGGTTTGGGGCAGGTGGGGGATAAATATGAACAGCACGCGGATGCGGTAGCCGATGCCGTGGTAGCCGGAAAATCGGCTAAACCTTTATTAGGAGAGTATACAAAATCATCAGATCCTGCACCAGTTCCAAACAAGTCCAGTGAGGTTGTGCAGAGCAAATGCAGCAAGTGTGAAACACACAAGGACACATTACTTCAAGCCAAGGCTAATCAGAGCCAACAGAAAGAGTTTTCTGATCCTATTTCTAAAGCAACATCTATACAATATCAAGTAGACTCCGATAAGAATTCGCCTAAAGCACAGACCAAACAAAGGTCTTTGTCACCTGAGTGTCAAGAGTCACTTATAGAAGTGGGTTTTTTTCTTGGTCTGGTGCGGAGGTCACAAGCGGCTGCACCAGTACTGACCCGAAGAGCTTTAACTGCGGCAGGTGTTTCACAAGTTGATACTCCAGCGCCAGGACCCGGTGATATGGCTGCGATAGCCCTCTTTTTATGGGGACTATACGAAGCAGGAAGCAGTTTTTTCAATCCACCCGATGATTGTCCAAAGGTAGCTGAATCAGGTATAGGTTCATCAATTGAGTCATTAATTCCATCAACAGGAATTTTAAACAATAGACCCTCAACACCATCGGCTACATCAGCCCCATCACTGCCGAGTAACGAAGACTTTGCCGCTATCGCCCAGCATTTTAACGAGCATGGAGATCCTTACAACCTGTCACAGAACGTCAGGAGAATCAAGCAGTTTTTAGGGCTAACACCTGTCGATGGCAATTATGGACCGACTACTGCCAGAACCGTTTATCGGTGGCAACAGAACAATGGACTGACTCCTGATGGAGAAGTTGGAGCCAACACTTGGTCGATGATGTTTCCTTTTGTGAGTCCAACTACAGCATCCTCACCATCGGCTACATCAGCCTCATCGCTGCCGAGCGACGACGACTTTAAAATCATCGTCCGGCATTTTAACGAGAATGGACATCCTTACAACCTGTCACAGAACGTCAGGAGAATCAAGCAGTTTTTAGGGCTAACACCTGTCGATGGCAATTATGGACTGACCACTGCCAGAACCGTTTATCAGTGGCAACAGAACAATGGACTGACTGCTGACGGAGAAGTTGGACTGAACACTTGGTCGAGGATGTTCCCTGGAATTGAACCTTACCAACTAACCGAATCTACACCACCAATAGAAACCTCACTACCGGCTAGTGCTATTGAGGGACTTAGATTCCTTCTACAAAGTTTGCCTCCTGAAATCAAAGAAAAACTGGGTGGTGAGGCAAACTATTTGCCCTTAGAGAATTACTACACCCAACTTTTGGAGTACGCTCGCATACTACAGCTACTCACACCAGAACAGCTTACGAGTGTTGAAATTCTGAATTTAGATCCGCCTACTGCCATAGATCAAAATTTAGAAGAACTCAAGAAGAAGTTCGAGAAGAATTTTCAAAACCCAGCATCTGAGCCAGTATCTGAGCGACGACAACCAAGAGTAGCCACCGATGAGCAACGACGCAACCCTATGTGCGGACCCGATGTTAAGCAGGGAGTCGTCAAAGCTCTGAATTCCATGAAGGAACAATTCAGGGCATTCAATCCAGCACTGCAGGCAAGACTTTGTGGTTACTTAACCAACCCCAAATACGCCAGCAATTCGTGGGACATTATTGAATTGCACGAGTGGTCTAGACAAAAAGAACTGCCAGCCAAAGAGAGGTATAGTCTTGAGGGCGCTCCTTGCGCTACTCCATCAACAGAATGCGATAATTCAGTCGAAGTTGATGGTAAATGCTACCACTCTGGATCAGTCAACTACGTAGTTTACGGAGTAATGTTCAGACTGTGCAGGGATGCCTGGATTAATTTCAGGTTTGGAGGAATAACACTACCTCATTCACCGTTGGTAGGAGCGGCAGGAGTCTGGTATCATAAAGGGCCCTATCCACGACCGCTACATAACCCTCGTTATCTTCCTGGCGGCAATTTCCTCGGTTCTGAACTGTGGATGCTGGCTGGCTATCTGGGTTGGCCGCAATCTTTTCAGCCGCCCTCAGATAAGAGAAGGTGTCGTGTAGGATGTGGCTTCTATGGAGAAGAATCTTTTACTGTGAAATGGCAGGCTGCTCTGAATAACCAAGAACTTCCGCAACACAACCCTGCAAGACGACGAGAAATAGATGCAAGGCAACGAGATTTAGAGCAGCGACTAAATGAATCAGAGCGATGGAACGATCTTGATCAATAATGAAAAGAATAATTAACGGATTAGCAGAAATGCTCTCTCCAATTGTGGGTTTACCAGTTTTAATTTTTCACATCTGGCAATCAACCTCACGTAGTAGGGGGGAATACCAATCCAGAAACCGCGCCTCATTAAATCAATATCAGGAAGTACTCGATTGGGTCAAAACTCAGAATCTACTTCTAGATACTGCTTGTGAACTTCCATTGCCTCAGAACCTAGTCCACATTACCCAACGAGGTTCAGTTTTTGTGCTGCATACGGCTGACGATCGCTACTGCATTCTGATGAAAACTTGGATTTTTTCAGGCAGAGAAAACTTTCGGGGTACATTCTATTGCGATGAACCCTTGTCTGAGAACGATTTTCGCAATTACCCCTATGAAAATAAAAACTGCATTAGAATTGAGGGCAAATATAATTGTATCGATAAGAACGGCAAGGAAGACTACGGTCCTAACTTTAAAGAACTGTACGTAAGCCAAAACCACAACGACCAACTCTTTGAAGTTTACTATACCTTGAATTAATAATGGGACTTTTGACTTTTTACTTCCAAGGTAGCGGTACTAGCGACCAAACATAAGAGAATATTCCAGAGAAACTGCCACCCGAAAACCAATTAATCCGTCCGCTCTGCCGCTGTCTGATTCATGTTTATCCCGGTATGCCGAACGGCAACCTTTAGGATGGAGATTCCAGGCACCACCTCGCAGCACCCGATACCGAGTATCTCCCCCTAATTCCCAAACCGTTCCATCTAATGGTGCGCCTTCGTAGTTTTCATGCCAAGGGTCAGCACACCACTCCCAAACATTCCCGTGCAGATCATATAACCCAAAAGCATTGGCAAATACAAAGCTGTTAACACGGGTTATCTGTTGACGGCACTTCCCCTTTGAACCCAAAGCATAAGTTCTGTTCGCGTTGTAATTAGCCAGTAAAGGAGTAATGGTCTGACCAAAATGGAACGGTGTTGTTGTCCCAGCCCGACAAGCATATTCCCACTCCGCCTCACTCAGCAACCGATAGTTGCGCCCCGTTTTCTGGGTCAGTCGCGCACAGAACTCCACAGCCTCATACCACGAGACACCAACCACAGGTAAGTCAGCATCGTTGAGGTAGGAACGCCGCCATGGTTCGGGAAATAAGGCATGGTTGACCTGAGGTAAGGCAGCTACAGCCTGCCACTGAGCCTGAGTCACCGGAAAAATTCCGATGTAAAAAGGAGCAATGTTAACTAAGTGTTGCGGTCCCTCAAAGGGATAGTGAACTTCTTCTGTTTCTGGCGAACCCATCGAGAACCGACCACCGGGAATGTAGGTCAGTGCTAACGATACGCCTTCACCGAGTTTCTCGACAAATATCCTTGCCGATTGAACTTGGCGAGCGATTTCCTGACCCTGTGCATCCACAGAGGTGACTTTGACTCTGTATTGTCGCTCTGAGAGCGCCTGCGCGATTTCTGGCTCTGTTCGTTGCCGTAGCAGCAAGTAGGCAGCGACCTGTACATCCCAGGATTCGTCATTTAATGCTGCGATCGCTAAATCTATACCTTCAGCTCCGTAGTTTAAGACCTCTTGTAGGGCTTGAATTCTTTCTGGAACTCTAGAAATAGCGAAGCGACGTTTGACACCTTCAAGTCCTCCCATCACTGCATCCCCTATCGGGACTGAAGCGTTATCCCCCCATACACCATCGTCATCTTTTGGCTGATTGAATTGATCAGTTATTTTATCGTTACACATAACGAATAACCAAGAACAAATCCTTTACCATTGACCTGCCAACGCCGCCCGACACCGTTCGCAAATGGTGGAATGCTCGATAATTTTACCCACAAAAGGTGAATAGTTCCAGCAGCGATCGCACTTTTCGCCCTCAGCTTTGACAACCCCCACCCAGACGTGTTCTGACTGACTGTGATAATCAGCATTTTCAATCGCATCCGGTGAGTCTAACACCTCAACTTGGGAGGCTAAAAATAGATAGCGCAACTCATCTACCCCGTTACTGAGAACCGTAAACCGTTCCCCTAGAATTTTGGGTTGGGGTTGCGGTTGTACTGGCGCTGGAGGTTCGGCTTCAGGTTCCACCGTTTCGGGTTCTGGTTGGGGAGAACCTTCACCCAATACCTCTGTTTTTAGCGATCGCGCTTTCTGGACTAATTCTTGCCGATTGGGGGCGCGGAGTAAATAGCGATTGACAAACCAAGCACTGTAGCCAATCCCCACCAATTGTAAGATATCTGCTACTAAGGGGAGATATGCGATCGAATCTAATACTGTTGCGGTTACTTTTAAGGTAATCGGTATCGCTACCGCTACCCCCACCGTTAACCATACGCGCTGATTTTCGCTGAAAATCTGGCGTAGCGTCGCCAAGACAGTGGACAGAATTTGATTAACATTCCACTCTTTTGCTTCTGTCTGTGAGGACAGTATTTCTGAAGCTAATGCTGCTTCTGGTTCCTTCAGCATCAGTTCCGGTTTCGGGGTTTGCAACCACAGGCGCGGAATCCCACTGGGGTTTAATTTCCGCAACTGTTGGCGTAATTGCGTATCGGGGACATGAAGCAAGACTTTCGCTTCTAGAGAAGAACCGATCATCTTCTCTGCCCTAGCGTGTTCTAACACCTTATTCACCTCGGTGCGAATCGCCCGTAACCTTGTCCATTTTTCGACTAATTCTGGCTTTTTCCAGGTTTCATCTAACTGCACCCATCCCGACTCAAACACCGACTTATAAGGTGTGGGATAAGGCAGATATTGCCAAATATCTTCTGCGGTATGGCATAATACAGGCGCAATCGATCGAGCTAAATTTTCCAGTGCGATCGCTAATACCGTCTGACAACTGCGGCGTCGTATCGAATCCGGATGACTGATATATAGACGATCTTTCGCCACATCTAAATAAAAGTTGGACAAATCCACCACACAGAAATTCTGCACCGTTTGGAAGAAGCGGAAAAACTGATAACTCTCAAACGCTTCCGTCACCTCGCCAAACACCTCCGTCATCCGGTGCAGCATATAACGGTCTAATTCCGGTAACTGTTCATACGCCACCGCATTTTTAGCCGGGTCAAAATCATGCAGATTTCCCAATAAAAATCGCGCCGTATTGCGAATCTTGCGATAAATATCCGATAGCTGTTTCAGTATCCCTTGACCAATGGGGACATCCACCGAATAGTCCACAGACGACACCCACAGCCGCAGCATATCTGCACCATACGGCGGTTCCTGTTTATGATTCTTTCCGCCTTCAATAATCGTCGCGGGGTCTACCACATTCCCCACAGATTTACTCATTTTACGTCCTTGTTCATCCAGAACAAAGCCATGGGTTAATACTGATTTATAGGGCGCACAACCATTTGTTGCCACACTGGTAAGAATACTGGATTGGAACCAGCCCCGATGTTGATCTGACCCTTCCAGGTACATATCGACAGGGTAGGATAATTCCTCACGTTCTTGCACAACTCCCGCCCAAGAGGAACCCGAGTCAAACCAGACATCCATCGTATCGGTTCCTTTGCGGTAGGTGCGACCATTATTCCGGTAGGATTCGGGTAATAATTCCGTTACGGGCAATTCCCACCACGCATCTGACCCTTTTTCAGCAATAATCCCTTGTACGTGGGCAATCGTTTCTTCTGTCAACAGAGGTTCATTCGTCTCCTCATCATAAAAGACAGGAATCGGTACACCCCAACTCCGTTGGCGGGAGATACACCAATCCGAACGTTCCGACACCATAGCGGTAATCCGGTTTTCTCCTTGGGGAGGAATCCAATTAACCGACTGAATCGCCTTCATCACTTCTTCCCGGAAGCCATCCACTGACGCAAACCATTGTTCCGTCGCCCGGAAGATTGTTGGTTCTTTGGTGCGCCAATCGTAGGGATATTTATGGACATAGTTTTCCTCTTTGAGGAATGAACCCGCGTCTTTGAGGGCGTCAATCACCGCTGGATTCGCATTCCGCAACACATTTAACCCAGCAAAAGGTCCAGCTTCGGTGGTAAAATCTCCATTTCCATCTACGGGAGAGATAATCGGTAAATTGTAGCGCTGACCGACGATATAATCTTCTTGACCATGACCCGGTGCGGTATGAACTAATCCAGTTCCCGATTCCGTGGTAATATAATCGCCACCAATCACAATCGGACTTTCCCGGTCAAAGAGGGGATGACGATAGGTACACTGGTCTAATTCCTGTCCTTTCAGAGTGGTTTTGACGGTTAGGTCTTTATCCAGGGTTTGAGAGAGGCGTTCGACTAATTCCGCCGCCACGATTAAGTATTTAAACCCTTCGGCTTCCGTGTCTGAGTCGGCTGATTCTTCTGCGTCTGGGGATTCCTCGTCTTGAGTGGGGGCAAATCCCTTTGCTTTTGACTTACTTGACTTAGCGGATTTCTCCGCCTCTTGACTGGCTGATTTCCCTGATACTTCCACAACCGCATACGTCAGTTCGGGATTCACCGCCACGGCTAAGTTACCGGGAATTGTCCAGGGAGTGGTTGTCCAGATGGCGACACCCAAATCCACTAAATAGGGTTTCAGTCGCGCTTCCACAGATTCTGTGGCTTTGGTGAGGGGAAACGCGGCATAAAGACTGCGGGAGGTATGACCTTCCGGATATTCTAACTCCGCTTCTGCCAAGGCGGTTTGGGAACTGGGACTCCAATGAACGGGCTTCATTCCCCGATAGATATACCCTTTTAGCACCATCTGACCGAATACGCCAATTTGCGCGGCTTCGTATTCCGGGGTTAAGGTCAGGTAAGGGTTATCCCAGTCTCCCCATACACCATACCGTTGAAACCCTTGGCGCTGCTGATCAACTGTTTTCAGGGCAAAGTTTCTGGCTTTGCGCCGCAGCTTTATCGGGGTTAGGGCTTGTCTGTCTTCTGGGTCCATCGCTTGCAGGACTTTCAGTTCAATGGGTAAGCCATGGCAATCCCAGCCCGGAATGTAGCGAACTTTATGCCCTTGCAGCAGCTTATATTTATTGATGATATCTTTAAGAATTTTATTCAGGGCGTGTCCAATATGTAACGCCCCATTCGCGTAGGGGGGACCATCATGCAAGATGAAACTATCACCGGGATTCGTCTGTGACAGTCGCTGATAAATTTGTTGGTCTTGCCAAAACTTTTGCAGTTCCGGTTCCCGTTTGACCGCGTTTGCCCGCATACTAAATTGGGTTTGGGGCAGATTTACGGTGTCTTTGTAGGATTTAGCGTCTGTCACAGTTCGACCTATGGGTTAATGGTTATACGTTTGAGGGAGTCGGGATGGTTACCGATTACTCCTTTTTACATAAGCAGCTTTATCTATCCCTACATTATGGGTGAGAATTTGCCATCTTTTCAACTTTACTGGGGAGGATTTTCTGAATCTTGAGATTGTCGGGTTTTGGCGTCACCCTCACCGATTGGTTCAGCGGGGGGCGATAATGGCGATTCTGGGGCAATATCTGCGACTGGGATGTCTGGAGACTCATCCGATTCCGGTTCCGGGGATTGGTTCGCGGCGTCTACCTGTTCGGGTTCAGGCGGATTCGGGCGCATCAGGGGTTCTGAGTCAGCGGGTTGAGTCGTCTCAGTTGCTGATTCCGCTGGGGTTTCTGGGGGTTGGATGTCTGGGTTCTGAGTGAGTTCCGGTTCAGTTGTTGGTGTTTCTGCTGCTGGGGTAACGTCAACGGTTTGGGTTTCCGCTGGGGTTTCGTCGGCTGCGGCTGTTTCTTCTATACTCTGACGTGGAGTTGGGGAAGCGTCGAGTGGGGTGTCTGGCGGACTAGATTCAGGGATTTCTGGTGTAGGTGAGGTGGAAATATCCTCTGATACTGTCTGCGGTTCCTTCGTTTTAGCAGGTTTTGCCTTCCCTTTGCCTAAGAACTTATTGAAAAATCCCCTAATTCCCTGACGTTGTTTGGTTTGTTTCTGGACGGGTTTGGTGGGTGTTTCGGCTACAGGTGTCTCAGTTAACGTCTGTTCTTCTAGGGGTGTCTCGGCTGTCGGTGTCTCGGTTAACGTCTGTTCCTCTAGGGGTGTCTCGGCTACAGATGTCTCGGTTAACGTCCATTCTTCTAGGGGTGTCTGGGTTGGAGACTCGTCTGGGGCAAATTCCCCTATCGGTTCTGGCGGGGTTGTTTCCTCAGCGGGTTCCTCTACCCGTTCAGTTGGTGTTGTTTCTACTGTTTCCCTGACTTGAGTCGGTTCGGTGATATCCGCGATTACGGGTTCCTCTAGGGGTTCCTCTGGGATTTCCGCTGGGGTTTCCTCGCTTACCTCCGTGGGAGAGGCGACGGGGACATCGCTTTCTTCCGATGGCGGTTGCACTTCCTCGGTTATTTCCGTAACTGTTCCAGGGAAGGATTCGCCAATTTCCGTTTTGGCTGGGGCGATTTCCGTCTCTGGCGCGGCGGGTTCTGTCACAGGTTCCGGTTCAGTCACGACTGGGGTTGGCGTCACTGGCTGTTTACGGAACACCCGGGCGACGGGTTGAACCACTAGGTTTTTTGCCAGTTGGAACATCCCAGAACTAGCTATTTTTTCCTGAACTTGGGGCGAAATTTCGGTTTGGGCTTCAGGTAAAGCTAACTGTCGCCGCATCATCAGGGTTTGCCAGCCTAACCACCCCAACAGGGATACACTGGCGATTTGACTCAGGAGTACCGCCCCGGTAATCCGCCCTGCACATACCCACAAGACGAGGGCGTAGAAAAATCCGACGCCACTCCAGAAGAAGTCGCTTTTGCGGTGGACTTCAGGAAAAAAGAATGCTGCCATGTAATAGGCAAAGCTACCAAGACCGATAACCAACGCGAGGACGTATGGCAACATGAGGCGGATACTCCTTGAAACAGACGTTCATCATTGTAGAGGGTATAGGGTTAGAGGACCCCTTAACTCTATCCTTATTATTTTCAGCAGGTTGAGTGCGATCGCGCCAAGTCCATTGTAACGAGATGTTACAAGCTCCCGTTTATTCGCCGCGTTATCAATATGAGGGTAGGGGCAATAGTTACAAGTTCAGGTACAAGTTTGTCAAGCCGTAAGGCAACCGGGAATCTACAATCATTGGTAGTCTTGGGTAGAGAGATGGGAAAGTTTTGACCCTTCACGTCCGAAAGAAGGCATGGCGTCTCTCCTGTGTAGGGGCGGGTTTTACTACTATCGTTTCTAACCTAACCCAGATGTAACTAAACCCGCCCGTCTAGTGGACTCTAGAATTACAGAATTCACTCAGACAAGAATGGAATGAATAATAGTTAAGTTTGTAGTAGGCACTTTAGTGCCTTATAATGTCCGATGTGTCGGTATCGAAATTATGTTTTTTTAACGCAGAGGACGCAGAGGTAAACGCAGAGGTTCGCAGAGGAATTGGCAGTATTGAGGGGAATTTGTCGAGGTTGGGAGAAGTAGGTGGAAATTATATGATAGGTGGTTTATCTGTTCAATATTCTCCAAAGGTTGAGTGCGATCGCGCCAAGTCAATTGTAACGATATGTTACGAACTCTTGTTTCAATCGTCCTGTTTTCAATCCAAATCCCCAGCACAAAATTTATTAATATCGCTGACATGGGGATGGGTGTGGAGATAGTCCCGCAACCAGTCGCAACCGCGAACCAGCAAATCGTCTAACGTCTCCACCCGCCACAACCGCACCGTTCTGTCACTTGAAGCGCTAGCAATTTGCTCTCCATCGGGGCTAAACGTGACACTCCAAACCCTATCTTCATGACCGCGCAGGACGGCTAATTCGGCTCCCTTTTTATCCCACAACCTCACCGTTCTGTCACCTGAAGCGCTAGCAATTTGCTCTCCATCGGGGCTAAACGTGACACTCCAAACCCAATCTTCATGACCGCGCAGGACGGCTAATTCGGCTCCCTTTTTATCCCACAACCTCACCGTTCCGTCATCCGAAGCGCTAGCAATTTGCTCTACATCGGGGCTAAACGTGACAATCCTAACCCTATCTTGATGACCGCGCAGGACGGATAATTCGGCTCCCTATTTATCCCACAAACTCACCGATCCTTCATCCGAAGCGCAAGCAAATTGCTATCCATCTGGGCTAAACGTGACACTCCAAACCCAATCTTCAAGACCGCGCAGGACAGCTAATTCTGCTCCCTTTTTATCCCACAACCACACCGTTCTGTCAACAGAAGCGCTAGCAATTT
>NZ_JAVJQN010000188.1:0-75690 GCF_040218245.1 Coleofasciculus sp. E1-EBD-02
GCCATGAGCCACCATTGGATGAGAAGTTTCCTCGTTCGTAGATGGTTCCTTCCGGGTGCGTCTCTTCCTGGAGATCGCTCAAGTGAGCGCGAACTGCTTTATATTCGACAGGAATAGCCGTGAGAATAACAGCGCAAGGCATCATGACAATCTAACTGTGGAGAGGGTACTAATGAAATTGTCTATGAATCCCATGTTATCCCCAAGTTATCCCAAACGGGAACTGGTTTGTTTAACGAAATATTAAGCAGAGGCAGAAAAATCATGACTAGAACCTCCCCAGATGAGTTTAAAGCATCCCTAGAACGTATCCTGAAGCGATACCAGGGTGCGATCGCGATTATTCTCTTTATCATCGGTTTAGGGTTGCGTATACTTGCCATAGACAAAACTGATGCTTTCTGGAAAATCACCGGAGATTTAGGGACGTTCTTAGCGGCTGCTATAGCCATTCCCTTTATTTACGAAAGCTCGATCAGAGCAGTAGACCGTCAAATCTTCCTCAGTGATTTGGAAAATACTCTAGAAAAAAAGCTGACCACAACTCAAACTAGCTCACCTAGAGTTTATGAAATTGGGAGGCTACCTTTGCAACAAAAGGTGGCATTTCTTCAAGAAGCGAAACGAGAGGTAGTTCAAATCGGCGTTGCTTTAAGTAGTTTTACCAGTTACTTTGAACAGAGACCATTCTCAGAGTGCAAACAGCCTGTAATGGAATTACTCCAAAGAGGCGTAAACTTCAAAATATTAATTCTAGATCCCGACAGTGAAATAGCTAAAAACTATGCTAATGATAGAGGAGAGCCAAACTTAGTAGACAAAATACGTCAGTCTCTCATCACTTTAAGCCGCCTGAGAGATGAGTTTAGGGCAGCGAGTTTGCCCGGTAGTTTTGAACTTTATCTTTATTCCCACTTTCCCTATGGCAATGTGATTATGGTTGATCCAGAAGAGGAAGATGGATGTGCATTTATATCTCATTATCTGCACGGAACCAAAAGAGCAGATACACCTGTTTTTGAAGTATACAAGTCATCCAACCCCATGCTTTTTGAAAAATACCGATATTTTTTGATAAAAATTTTGGGAGATAGTAGAAAATTATAGTTGTTATAACCCGCGAAGGCGGGTTTTGTCTGTGTAGCTGCGGTTTAAACCGCCCAGCTTGATTAATGGAGACTTACACACCCCTTGATTAACTGGCAATTTCTTCAAGTGTTTGCTCATTCGTACACAGCCGATCCTCCAATTCAATATCGCTAATACCCAACATTTCCGCTACCCGCCGCAGGGATAACTTGTCCGCTAGAACAGCACGATAGGCAAGTTCTAGGAAGATTCTGGGTAAACGTTTTTCCAAGGGAAGAAAGCGCCCTCCGCTCTCAAAGGAAGAACTATAACCCAAGTTTCGAGATAAATGTGCGGGCTGAATCTGCTTAAAGCCTTCCTGAGAACTTGCGAGTTGATGTTCCCAATCCAATCGAACTAGCATTTCTTTATAGCTAACGCCGAAATAGTGCGCTAAATGCACAACTTCCGCCGGATGCCTAACCCGTTTTACTCCCAGACTATGTAAACGTTCCTGCAATGCTGCTGAAGGAATCAGGAAGTAGGCAACAAATTTTTCAGCAAAACATTCCAACGGATTGGTATCTCCATGGTGACAAAGAATAGCAGATTGGTCATGTTGATAGAGACAATGAGCTAATCCATGAGCCAAGCTAAAAGAGAGACGAGTATCAGTCTGGGTTTGGTTAATGGCAATAATATTTCCCAGTTTAGGATGAGACAAAAATAGCCCAGAGATAGCATTTTGTTCCTTGCCAAAGGTAAGGATAAATATCATTAATCCTTGAGCCTCTAAGAAGCTTCGCAAATTAATTAGGGGAGCCATTCCCAAGTTGTAGTGATATCGAGCCTTTTGAGCCGCTAACACCGCCGTCTCGGTTTCAAGTAAGAGGCGATTGGCAAGAGGGGCAAAAGGTGGGTGAGAAACGCCAGGAAAAGGAGTGTCTGTCTGAGTGTAGAGTTCCTCTAGAGCATAAATTTTTTCAATCAAACGGGCAATTCCCGCTTTACTGGAAGCAGAAATAGTTTCAGAATTAAGCCGTAAGGCTTCTTCCCAGTCGGATTGAACGGTTTGTTCGCCAAACAGCGATCGCAGGGGTACTCCGTAAAGCCGAGATAGACGCTCCAAGGTAAGAGCATCCACCCGACGCTTCCCGCTCTCATACTGGTTTAGAGCTGCCGCCGTGACATCTATAACTTGAGCGGCTTCGGTTTGACTTATTCGAGATCGCTCACGCGCTAGCCGCAGGCGCTGACCTAGAATTTCGTAATTCATGTTCATCTGAGTTAGGCAACTTGCCGTCATGAAATCTGCCTTGTCTCCACCAAAGTGTAAATATTCAATCAATTCGTTGATATCATATCTACTGTCACCTCTGCGCCCTTTAGACATTTTGCAAAACAATTGTGAATAATATCGGGGCAAATTATATTTTTTAGCCAAAAAGCACGGGCGCTACCTGTAGGGGCACGGCACTGCCGTGCCCCTACTACATGTGGAGTTTATGCGTAAGCTCTGTAAAAGCGCGATCGCACGCCCCAATTTTCTGGCATCCTAGAGATGGTCAAGAGTCCCCTAGAACAGCTTCATGCCCCTTTCCCACTGCACCAATCCAGAAATCTCACCAGCATCTCAACCCACAGACGTTGATTGGCGTAGAGGTTTTGCAGCATGAAGCCAGATAGCAAATATCAGCCACTCTGGGAATTTCTATCTCAGAGCAATCAAGCGGAAGTCATTCTCACCTTTGCAGAAATCGAGAAACTCATGAATGACACCTTACCCGACTCTGCACACAAAAAACGGGCATGGTGGAGCAATCGCAGCAAAGGCGCACTGCAAGCTTCCGCTTGGATGGAAGCTGGATATCGGGTTGAGGATGTGGATTTGGAGCAACAACGGGTGACATTTCGTCAACCTACGGCTAAACCCAAAGTTCCGCATCTGGGTGACTCTGTGCTATGGAATGCTCAACTGATTAAGGCACTACGTCGCTATATGGGTTTAACCCAGGCAGAGTTTGCCCAAAAGCTTGGTGTACGACAGGCGACAGTTAGTCAGTGGGAAAACAGCGCTTATGAGCCGACTCTCGCTACATCTAAGTATTTAAGCCTGATTGCAGAACAGGTTGGATTTCACGTCATAGAAGAAGACTAGAACACTCAAACAAATTTCCAGGAGGGTATTTACATATTGATGCTCTACCGCATATATTGTAGATAAGTATTGACACAAAAATTCGGTAAAGCATCTATCTAACAGTAAAGCCATGCAACCCATACGCCATCGCATCAACCCCAAAACCTTTGTCATCACCCTTGGGCAAATTGCCAAACATCTGAAAATTCCCCAAGAGCGTATCCTCAACTGGGAAAAATGGCATAACGTTCTTTGGGTACATATCAAAGGAATCGGCGGTTACTTCGTCAGCTACCGTCAAATTGAACAGTGGATTGCCGCTTGTCGCACGCTTATACGCTACTCTCCCCACCTCGACGCCCTCGATCGCCTGTGGCAATCAATCTGTATTGAAGCCCAACGCTATACACCAGAGGCATTATCCCGACTCGAAATAATCCACCAGCAGCGATATGTCTACTTATCCAACCGCTAACAAACCTAAAGGTCACAAGCCAGCACCAAGTTTACGACGCTTTCAGCCGACTTGTGACTACCCCGTAAACGGAGACTTTTACTATGTTAAAACCAAACTGTCCCCCTGGTGAACTCACCTACCAGCAAGGCTATCAACAAGCGTTAGAAGATTTCGCGATCGCGAAGCGTGTGCGAAGCACGTATCGCATCTCTGTTCACCCACCTGCAAACCTACTCTGACGCTGACTTTGATGCTTCTTGGGTGAACCTGACCCCATCGGAACTCGACAGCCTCGCCGCAATCCTAATCCGAGACTTAACCGCCAACCTGAACGGAAACGCGATCGCACTTTATCTCAACGCCCTACGTCACGGTAGCACTGATTTACTTCCCAGCTTCAGTTTCCGGCGATTTCTTTTCCCATCAATTCATCTACCCGTCAACTTTCCCCAGGTCAAACCGCCTCGTTTTGGAGACGGAGACAAACTGAAATGGACAAGCGATCGCCAAGATAATCTTAAATCACCAGACTGGGGGATTGCGATCGGCAGATTCTACAGTTTCCAAATGACCAATGACCAATGACAAATGACCAATGACAAATGACCAATGACAAATGACCAATGACCAATGACCAATGACCAATGACCAATGACCAATGACCAATGACAAATGACAAATAACAAATGACAAATGACAAATAACAAATGACAAATGACAAATGACAAAGCAGCCTCTACTTAGGTTTGCCGTTCTTTGGCTAATTCAATCAACTGATCAACTAATTGAGGGAACGGTACACCACTAGCTTCCCAAAGTTGAGGATACATACTGGTGGCGGTGAAACCGGGTAAGGTATTGACTTCATTAATCAAAACCTCCCCTGTCGCCTCTACATAAAAGAAATCCACCCGTGACAAACCAGCCGCATCTACCGCCGCAAATGCCTTGAGTGCCATCTCCTGAATCTGACGAGTCACACCATCAGGTAATGGTGCGGGAATGGATAACGTGGCACGACCTTCTGTATATTTAGTTTCATAGTCGTAGAAATCGCTGGTATAACTAATTTCACCGACCACAGATGCTTTCGGATTATCATTCCCTAAGACAGCACATTCCACTTCCCGTGCCACGACTCCCGCTTCTACAATAATCCGGCGATCATAACTGGCGGCACTATCTAACGCCGTTTCCAATTCACTTCGCGATCGCACTTTGGCAATACCTACTGATGATCCTAAATTAGCGGGTTTAACAAAACAGGGATACCCCAACGTTTCCTCAATCTGATCACACAGTTTCGGGAAAACGCAGGGATTAGACCACACTTGGGCGCGACTCAATCCCTTATGCTTCACTTGGGCGAGTCCCACTTGATCAAATACCTGTTTCATAGCAATTTTATCCATTGCCATAGCTGAACCTAAGACACCCGAACCCACACAAGGAACCTGCATTAACGTTAACAAGCCTTGAATCGTGCCATCTTCGCCATTGGGTCCGTGCAAGATGGGAAACCAAACCTCCACGTCAGCCACCTGAGGCGGAAATTGCCAGAGGCTTCCCTCTCCATTGGCTTCTAGAGGCGTTCCCGATGCCAAAACCTGCTGGGCGATGTCTGGGGGTTGCCAGATGCCATCTTTTTGAATATAAATCGGTAAAACCTCATACTTCTCCGTATTCGGTGGCGTACTCAACGCTTTCGCGATCGCTTGTGCTGAACAAATCGAAACCTCATGTTCTCCTGAGACTCCCCCAAATAGCAGCCCGATTCGTACTTTTGTCATGTTTTTATCGATTGTTGATGGGTCAAAGACTTATCCTACTTGGTCATGGCGGGTTTCGTAATACTCAGATCTAACAGCCGTCTCTATACAACGAATTTAAGTAGAATGGGCAACACTTATAAACTTAAAGACCCTAATATTATCATTAGTTGGGCTTGCCCACCCTCCTGCGGAGAAAGGGCGAATGACATAAGACATAAGACAAATTCTCATAAACCATAAAGCAGAATAATTAACGGGGGAATAACAAAAGTCATCAAAAGACTCAGGGGAGCGCCCACGCGGAAAAAGTCCAAAAACCGATAACCTCCTGCACTGTAGACCATCGTATTGGTTTGATACCCAATCGGTGTCATAAAACTATTTGATGCTGCAAAGGTGACAGCAAACATAAAGGCAAAGGGATTGAGATCCAACGTCTGAGCCACTTGCACTGAAATGGGTAAGAGTAAAACCACCGAAGCGTTATTGGATAACACCTCAGTCAATAACGCCGTAATCAGAAAGAAAAACGTCAGCATCCAGTAGGGCGAAAAATCACTGCCTAAGGAAACTAAATTATCGGCTAACCATTTAGTCGTTCCCGAATTTTCCATGGCAATTCCCAACGGAATTAATCCAGCCAAGAGAAAGATAATATCCCAGCGAACCGCACTATACACTTCCCCAGGTTTCAGACAGCCCGTGACGACCATTAAAACCACTCCCGCCAAGGCACTAACCAAAATTGGGAATAGGTCAAACGCCGCAACTAGAACAACACCCACACCAATTGCTACAGCAATTCCAGCTTTTTCTCGCCGTAACGATTCCATGTCTCGTTGCTCAAAGACTAACAAATCGCGACTGTTTTGTAATCCGACAAAACTTTGCTTGGGTCCTTGTACCAAGAGCAAATCCCCAAACCGTAAGGGAACTTTCCCCAACCGTTCCCGAACAAATTCTTGTCCACGACGAATGGCTAATACCGTCAGGTTATAGCGTTGCCGAAATCGAAAGTCTTTCAGGGTAGATCCGGCTAGATCAGAGTTTGACAAGATTAAGACTTCTGCGATCGTATCTTCCCCAGATGTTAAGTCTTCTTCGAGGGATTTCTTGCCAAATTGGATATCGGGCAAAATATCGATCCCCCGTTCCGCTTTAATATTCAGTAAACATTCCCGTTTACCCCGGACAATTAAAATATCTCCAGGCTGCAATATTTTATCAGCCAGAGGTTGGGCGAAACGGGTGTCGTTACGGATTATCTCAAGTACGTCCATATCAAATTTACGCTGAATTTGAGTCGAACGTAACGTTTGTCCAACCAAGCTGGAACCTGGTGGAATCACAATTTCACTCACATAGTCTTGAAGTCCATATTCTTGAGTCTCACTACCCGCAGCTTTCTTATTGGGTAAGAGTCGGGGCGCAATTAATACAAGATAGGTTAAGCCAATCGTGAAGGTGAGTAGTCCTAATTTGGTGAACTGAAATAAACTGAATGTACCGTACCCCAATTTATCTGACAAACCACTCGCCAAAATGTTGGTGGATGTGCCAATTACAGTAATCATTCCCCCTAAAATGCTGGCATAAGACAGGGGGATGAGAAGCTTGGAGGGAGAAATTCGCTGTTGGCGACATAAATCTTCCACAATCGGCAGAAAGACAGCCAGAACAGCGGTATTATTAATTACACCACTAATCGGACCCGCAATTACCCCCAAGGCTAAAATCTGCTGCGAGGATGTTTTACCTCCCCACTTCACTAGGAGTTCACTAACGATTTGAATCGCACCCGTGCGGGCAATTCCTGCACTGAGAATAAACATTGCCATCACGGTAATCGTGGCGGAACTACTAAACCCAGATATACCTTCCTCTGGGGTGACTAATCCCAGTACGATCAGCAACACCATAATTGTGAGTGCGGTAATATCAACGGGCAACCATTCGCTGATGAATAAAATCAGGGTCAGTAGGATAACACCGAGGGTGAGCAGAATCGTCGTCATAGTGGGTGAGATGCATTAAGTGGCAAGTAGCGTTCGGGCTAGCACTGAATCTAATATACTCGCTGAAATTATTAATCCGTCCCTTGATACATCTGTTCAGCCACCCGTTTCAGGCGGCGTAGCTGGGCTTTCATATCCTGCTGTGTCAATCTTGTGGCAAAGCTATTAAAGCCCCAACTGACGAGAGGATTGGGAATTTCAAACTCAAAACGATTCAGCAGCCTCGTACCTCGAATCGTGGGTTGACATTCCCAGCGATCGCGCCCTCGGAAAAATCCTTGAAATTGCCAAACGACTAAACCGGGTTCCCGTTCCACAACGACGCTGTTGAGGGTAGGCTGCACTAGCGGGATTTGAATCACAAAGCGACTGCGACTGCCGATATCTGTACTCCACTCCCCCACCGGATAACAACGCAGGGCTGGATTGAGCCAGCGATGCATCAGCGTCAGATCTGTGATACAGCGCTCAACAGTAGTGGCACTGGCTTTTATGGGGATAGATTGTTCAAAAACTTGAGAATTGGACATTTAAAGCGATAATAGGGTCTCGATAGCTGGTAATCTGACTTGTATTACTACAGCGCCAGCTCGCTGTATCTGACTCAATCCGGATCGAATCTCCTCTATTGTGCAGAAAGGGAGGAAGACGAGGCAAATCGGAGATCAGGAAACTCTTGGCAACGCCAGATCAGGGATGAGAGCATCTGGTTTTCCGATCGGCTTCACTTGCCTCGCCTATTTGACAAAGAGAGATGCTATACCCTGATGAACGCCAAAAAAAGCCGATTTGAGGTAAAAAACTAACATAAGCTTGATTTTTGTCACCAAATTCCCCATAAAGATAGAGGTGACGCCGTAATCAGTGGAACAACGATAGCAATGACGCTCGGAGGCGAAAAATCTTGAATTAGCCCAAAAACATGGAGACAAAGATATCGATGGATTGAGAGGACTATAAATACTCGATGAGTTGTAGCCTGAAAGTCACAGATTGTGTGTGACTGCGTTTACTGTTAGAGAATAATTAGATAAGGAAGACTATGAACCAACCTTGGCAAGGAATTATCCCAATTGGAGGTGTGCCCCCTTGGGTGCATCCCCTCTTAGCCCAAGACACACCAGCACCCATCCAAGAAACTCAGGCTGGTGTTCAGGGAATCATGCAAAATCTGAGTAGCTTTGTTCCCAATCTAATTGCCGCGATCCTCATCCTGATTGTCGGTTGGATCGTTGCCTTGATTGCTAAGTCAATTACCAAAGGACTGCTCAACCGCACCCGTATCGACAATCAAATTGCCGAGTGGTTTGCTGGCGGTCAACAAGGAGCAGAAGCACCGCCGATCGAGAAATGGGTAGCCGGTGCGGTTTACTGGATTATCATCATCTTCACGGTGGTAGCGGTTCTGCAGACGTTGAAGCTTGAGGTCGTCTCTCAACCGCTGAATAATTTCCTCAACAAAATCCTGGAGTTCTTGCCCCAGATTTTCGCCGCGGCAATTCTGGTGGTGGTGGCTTGGTTATTGGCAAGCTTGGTCAAGCTGATTACAACCCGAGGATTACGGGCATTAGGTTTGGATGAGCGTTTGGGTGAACAAGTCAACGAGACACCCCGTTCCGGAGAAGGTGAGACTCAACGTCAAACCAACCAATTCTCCCTGAGCGAAACCATGGGGAACGCTCTGTACTGGTTCATTTTTCTGCTGTTTCTGCCCTCCATTCTCAGCACTTTGGGCTTGGAAGGAACCCTGCGCCCTGTTCAAGAGTTGTTGAATGAAATTTTGGCAATTTTGCCAGATATCTTGGCAGCGCTTGTAATTGCGGCAGCAGGTTGGCTAGTGGCTCAGGTTGTGCGGCGCATCGTCACCAATCTGTTGTCAGCCGCCGGAACGGATCAATTAGGAGCGCGATTTGGACTGCAAAGTGCGCCCGGAGGGAAATCACTGTCCTGGATTATTGGCACGACTGTTTATGTCTTAATTTTGATCCCCGTCGGTATCGCCGCGCTGAATGCCTTACAGATTGAGGCGATCTCAGAGCCTGCGATCGCGATGTTAAATCAGATTCTCGATGCTCTACCGAAAATCTTTACGGCAGCGTTGATTCTGTTGATTGCTTATGTAATCGGTCAGTTTGTCAAGGATTTAGTTACCAATATTCTCGCCAGCATTGGCTTTAATAATGTTTATCGCTGGATAGGGATACCGGAACCTCGTCCCAGTCGTCCTGCTCCCACTCCCCCCCCTGCTGAACCTTCGGAGTTAGGCATACCCACTCCAGAGACTGGATCAGAAACGCGGGTTCAAGCGGAATCAACTCCCTCCATTCGTACACCGTCAGAACTGGTAGGTATTATTGCATTCATTGCTATCCTCTTGTTTGCTACGGTTGCTGCGACGAATGTCTTGCAGTTTGAAGCCTTAACCACAATTGTCACCGGGATTATTGTCATCGCGGGTCAGATTCTGGCGGGGTTAATCGTATTTGCTGTTGGCTTGTACTTTGCGAATCTTGCCTTTAACTTGATTACCAGTTCGCGATCGCGCCAATCCCAAATCCTGGCACAAGCAGCTCGGATTGCGATTATTGCCTTTTCCGCAGCGATGGCGCTGCAACAAATGGGTATCGCTGGCGACATCGTAAACTTAGCCTTTGGTTTACTCTTAGGTGCCATTGCTGTCGCGATCGCGCTGGCGTTTGGACTCGGATCTCGCGATATTGCGGCGGGTCAAGTTCGTGAATGGTTATCTTCATTCAAAGAAGACAGACCCCCCGGACCCTACCAATAACGGGAAAGAGAATCGAACAGCGTTGAATTCGATCCCCTGCCAAAACGTGCAGGGGATTCTCCTGGATTTTTCACAAAAAGATGAAAAAAAGGGGTCACAATATGCCCAAATATAGATATACCAAGCATTTCGGCAATTTAAGTTAATGACCCCAACATCAACAGATTGTATCCCAAAACAAGGCTAAAGCCTTATACCGTAATGGTTTTAACGCTCAAGCTCCTCAAAAATCGCGTAAAGCTGCACGGTGAGGTAATTTTGATTTTTTGGCTGGGGGCACTTCAGTTTAAAGGGGAGGGAACTCGAACGGCTTACTTTTCACTTTAAACGGATAGAGCGTAAGTCTTCTTGTATTAATCGTTTGGCTGGGTTTTTTTCTGTCTTTTTAAATGCTCTCGCTTGAATAAGGCTCCAAATCCTAAAGCGGTAGTTGAACCAAGAAGAGTCAGAGGTTCTGGAACTGCAGTTGGGTCAGAAATAGGGTTTAACAAAACAGGACGGGGTGTACCATTAATCAAGCCTATCCCCGTAATTTGTCCAACATTATTTATATCGTTGGCAATAAATAGTTCCCAACCTGAATCAGCAGTAATTAAACTATTGAGGTCAATCATCACCCCGTTTTCCCAGAGAAAAGGAGCAAATCTTAAACTGTCCACATCATAGGCATAGCCAACCACTTGACCTGCATTGTTAATGCCGTTTGCTTCGCTTGTAGGAAGATCATCCAGCGTACCCAGATCTGTCATCGTGCCATCTTGCCACAGGAAGGCGTGGTGGTTGAAAGAACCCTCAAGGTCGGCATGACCAACGACCTGTCCAGAGTTGTTGAGATCAAAAGCACTACTACTCGAACCACCCAGCGTTCCCAAATCGGTGATCACGCCGTTTTCCCAGAGGAAGGCGTGCTGATTTCCACTGCTTGTTTCTGCACCACCGACTATCTGAGAAGAATCATTAATTCTCACTGCTACGCTGGTGCTACCTCCTAAAGTACCGAGGTCAGTTACCATACCATCTTGCCAGAGAAAGGCACGTTCTTCACCGCTATTATTTTCTACCGAACCGACGACCTGACCCCTATTGTTGATGCCGAATGCCGAACTATTTACACCACCGAATGTTCCTAGGTCAGTCATTGTGCCATTTTCCCAGAGAAAAGCATGATTAGGAGAAAAAGAATTGCCGAAGGGATCTAGTGAGTTCACCTGTGACCGACCGACTATTTGCCCGGAGTCATTGATATCAAAGGCTTCGCTACTGAAACCCTCTAAATTTGCTAAATTGCCAAGGTCACTGAACAGGCCGTTTTCCCAGACAAAGGCACGCCCATCCTCAAAAGAAAGAAGCAATCCATTATTGCTAGGGATTAAAAATCCACTACTGCCAACTATTTGACCCGTATCGTTAATGGCGATGGGAACAGGAGCGAAATCGAAGTCGCCGAGGTCAGTGACTGTATACATAGATGCCGCCTCCGCAGATTGGAAAGCGGTCAATCCTAGCACTGTCACCGTTGCTAGTCCCAACGTGGCAATTTTATAAGTGATAGTTTGCATGACTACTTCTGACTTTTCTCAGTTTTGATTGTTTTTTAACGTTTAGCCCACACCTTGGTCTGGGCGGGTTTCACCCATAAAGTTGCGGCTTAAAAGATTTATGGTTGTCAACCCCCCCGTCCCAAGTGATGTTATCTATAAAACCAAACAGCATGAGTGATAGTCCTAATCGTTTGGCTTAACTTTTTTCTGTCTTTTTGAATACTCTCGCTTGAATAAGGCTCCAAATCCTAAAGCAGTAGCTGAACCAAGAAGGGTCAGAGGTTCTGGAACTGCGGTCGGGTCAGACAAAGGAGTCAGCAAAACATCATGGACTTGATCACCCATCCTACCTATACCTACAATTTGCTCACTATCATTTATATCAAGTGCAATTAACAACTCCCAGCCGGAGTCAGCAGGAATTAAGCTATTGATGTCAATCATCAACCCATTTTCCCAAAGAAAGGGTTTACGTTCATTGAAATCGTTGAAGTTATAGGCATTACCGACCACTTGACCCGCATTGTTAATGCCCAAAGCTTCGCTTGTAGGAAGGTCATCCAACGTACCCAAATCTATCATCGTGCCGTCTTGCCACAAAAAGGCGTGGTGGTTGAAAAAACCCTCACCTCTGAGGTATGCCAAACCAACGACCTGTCCAGATTCATTAATATCCCCAGCGAAGCTGGTTGTACCCCCCAAAGTACCGAGGTCAAACATCTCGCCATTTTCCCAGAGGAAAGCGCGGTTACTCCCACTGCTTGTTGCTGCATTACCAACTATCTGACTAGCATCATTAATACTCGAAGCAAAGCTGGTTGTACCACCTAAAGTACCAATGTCAAACATCTCGCCATTTTCCCAAAGAAAGGCACGTTCTTCACCGCGATCATTCTCTGCCCAACCAACCACCTGACCAATATTGTTGATGCCATTTGCTGAACTATTTGTACCACCAAACGTTCCCAAGTCAGTCATTACGCCGTTTTCCCAGAGAAAAGCATGAGAGGTATAATTCGGAAAGGGGGAAGAAAAATCTGGCGAGTTAATTTCTGAGTGACCTACTACTTGCCCAAAGTCATTTATGTCAAATGCTTCGCTATTTGAACCCTCTAAACTGCCAAGGTCAGTCATCACGCCGTTGTCCCACAAAAAGGCACGCAACTGTGCATCAAAAGATCGCAATCCACTGCTGCCAACGATTTGCCCAGCATTGTTAATTCTGCTTGGCGGGTGAGCAAAATTCTCTCTACCAGAGAGTGTGCCAATATCAGTAACCGTATACAGGGATGCCGCTTCAGCAGATTGGAAAGCCGTCAATCCTAACACTGTCGCCGTTGCTAGTCCCAACGTGCCAATTTTATGAGCGGTAGTCTGCATTACTTTTTCTAAGTAGGTTGGTGGAAATAAACTCAACCATGTTAAGTTATGTTAACAAGCCTCAAACCCTTACAAATGACGAATGACGAATGACGAATGACGATCCCTACCGTTAACTTTAATTGTCCCCACCTACTTAAATAGTCTGAGTTTTGATTATTTTGTGAATTTTATCACAGCTTGGACATCGGTGCTACTGGCGTGACACAGCTAAAATTGTGGAATAGATTTGACGGTTTAATCGGGCGCACGTCGGTGTAAATTGGGCGCACGTCTGTGCGCCCCTACGGTTTCTGGGCGTAAGCCTAAACTATCAAATTGGGCGTGACACGCCACGAATCGTTGGGTTCTTGCGAAGTCGAAACCCAACCGACACTAATAACGATAAAATCAAAAAACTCAGAATTGTTTCCATACTCAAGCATCCTGAGTTGTAGTCCAAACATCCAACACAGATTATACGAAAATAGAACTGTAGCCCATCCTTTCCCATCTAACCTTGAGTCAATCACCATCCTCTTCCCCTAAACCCACCCGCAATCGCCAAGACTACTATATTCACCGCGCTCGTGCCAGTTTGCGGCACACTTTATTCTGGTACAACAACCTGCATCACCGCCGCCCCCTTCCCGATGTGGAACTGCAAGCCGCCCTCCAGAATGAACTGGAGGTATTGCAGTTTAGCTTAGACAAACTTGACCAAGGGGTGATTCGTATTGCCACCTTTGGTTTAGTCAGTCGCGGGAAATCGGCTGTCGTCAATGCGTTGCTGGGTCAGAAAATCTTGCAGACAGGTCCCCTACATGGGGTAACCCAGTGGCCCAAGTCGGTACGCTGGACGCCCGGTGGTGAGGGGAAAGTGCAAGTTGAGTTAATTGATACACCGGGATTAGATGAAGTTCAGGGAGAAGCACGGGCGCAGATGGCGCAACAGGTGGCATCTGAGGCAGATTTAATCTTATTTGTCGTGGCTGGGGATATTACTCGCACGGAGTATCTGGCGTTGTCGGAACTGCGACAAGCCCAAAAGCCGCTGATTCTGGTATTTAACAAAATTGATTTGTATCCAGAACAAGATAGAGACGCGATTTACCAGCAACTGCAAGAACTGGGTACAGGGACTCCGCGCGATCGCCGCTTACAAAAGATGTTATCACCTGAGGAGATTGTTCGGGTAGCCGCAGAACCCTCTCCCATACAAGTGCGGGTGGAATTACCCGATGGAACCGTCAATTATGAATGGGAAACCCTACCGCCGCAGGTAGATGAGTTGCAGCAAGCCATTTTAAGGATACTCAATCGCGAAGGGCGATCGCTCTTGGCACTTAATGCCCTATTTCAAGCCCGAACTGCCCAAGTTAGCATTGCCCAGAAAACTGTGGCACAACGTAAAGCAGACGCCGAAGATTTAATCTGGCGTTTTGCTAAGTATAAAGCCTTGGCAGTAGCACTGAATCCGATTGGTCTGTTGGATATCTTAGGGGGAACTGTAGCAGACTTGGCACTGATTCGTTCCTTATCGCGACTCTACGGTTTACCGATGACAAGTTATGAAGCGGGAAAATTATGGCGCAAAATATTAATGAGTTCCGGTGGTTTACTGTTGGGTGAACTGGGAAGTAGTGCGCTGTTGGGAATGGGTAAAAGTGCTTCAGCCGTTGCCAGTATTGGTGGAGTCACGGCTTTTGCTGGAACCGCCGTGACTCAAGCTGGAATTGCCGGGTATGGGGCGTATACGGTTGGTCATGCGGCGCAAGTGTATCTGGAACAAGGCTGCACTTGGGGACCTTTAGGTGCGAGTACGGTGATTCAAGATATTATCAGTCAAGTTGAACCGGATATGATTCTCTATCGCCTGCGACAGGAATTGGGTCAACATTTATAAATAGGGTCTGTTGAATAAGTCTTGTGGTGGGGAGCGTCTTATGTCATACTCGCGCAAGCGATAAGCAAGCTACGTCATTTGCCATTTGTTATTTGTAGGGGCGGGTTTAGCTGTTTAATTTTGCTATCTACCGATAACCTCTCAACAAAACCCGCCCTTCCTATCTATTAAATTAAAATGGGATAGTTAACAGTGGTGGGAAATTCAGCAGACATGATATTGCTTTTTGAGAAGGCTTAGTCTACTGGTGTGACACACCTTAATTGGTGGATTAGCATTGTAGGGGCGCATGGCGTGCGCCCGATTCAATGATAAAATCTATTCCACAATTTTAGCTGTGTCAGTCCACTACATTCAAAAATTCAGCCGACAACATTAGGGTGTGTTGGCTTCAGCGCGACTCTGCATGGTGTCTTGCAAGTGTTCACCTTTCTCACGCTGCTGGGCTGCTGATTCTCGGCTTCGTTCTTGAGTCGGGGTATCAGCCGAGGGCGCTTCGACTTCTGCTTCTGCACGGTTGAGCATGTTTTGTTTCAATTGTTCGTCGGCGAGACGTTCTTGAGTGGCAATTTTCCGGGCTTGGTCTTGGGTATTCATAATTTTATTCTCCATATTCTTTACACTGCAATGGTTATCGGAGTTTTTTGCTTGTTCGGATCAAATTTACATATCATCCGACAAAAGCCTCCGAGCCTATTCTCTTTGGTAACAAGATTTTGGTGTCCAGATCGTCCCCCAAAAGGGAGAAATTAGGCTGATGATCTAGGGCTAAAGCCCCTACTACAAACCACATTGTTCCAACTTCGCCGCCATAACTTCAGCATGACGCCACCAGTCGTAATAGCCTCCCACCCAGCGACGGGATGGTAGATGTCCGGCTGGAGCTTTAAGATTAAATTGATAGGCTGTATCCGGAACGCGAGGATTGTGAACCGACCAACCCACGCGATCGCAGAAACTGGGATAATCGGCTTCAACCTCTTGATAGATGCGACGTTGCACTGTCCAGCCAAAATGGTTTTTACTGTATTTCACCCATAGCTGATCCAAAGTTCGCAAGTCTTCACAGGGTAACTCTTGAATATCACTCAACTTCAGATAATAACTGGGGAATTTGCCACAGGCTTGACCCAATATTATCCAGGTTTCTTCATCTGCTTTTTGCCATTTATGGGTGGCTAAGAGTTGCTTTAGTCGCCGATAATCAATTCCTACTTCTGAGGTGAGATTATTCTGTTTAGTTTTGCGGGTTTTGGGTTGCCGAAAGTTGATAAAATGAGTGCCGACAGGAGGAGAGGTAGCAGGTGTCAAATCCGTGATCACCTCATCAGCCGATTGATAGCGTTGTTTGAGACTAGCATGAGTTAATTGATCTAAGATTTTTAAGAGGCGATCGCTAATCTGGGTTCCAGGGGGTAAAAAATCTCGCCACACCCAGGTTTCGTTGAATGTATCATACAGGTCAAAGGGGGAGACCTGAGTCATTAGATAAAGGCAGGTTACTCCCACACTATACAGGTCACTTGCCCAAAATGCTTTACCTTTAAGTTGTTCGGGAGCCATATATTCCGGGCTACCAATAATTGTACCCGTTTGCAGCAAGGCGGTATCCGTCAGCAATTTGGCAACGCCAAAATCAATTAACACTAATTTGCCATCATCTTGGCGGCGGATAATATTGGCAGGTTTAATATCTCGATGCAGTACACGATGGGCATGAATATAGCGAATCAAGGGTAATAGTTCGCGCAATAATTCCCAAATTTGCTCTTCGTTGTACTGTCCCTGCTGGGTTAACTCCTCGCTCAAGGTTAGCCCCGCAATAAAGTCTTGAATTAAATAAAGTTGTTGATTCTGTTCAAAATGTGCCAAAAGTGCGGGAATTTGCGAATGGTTACCCAATTCATCTAAACGGATGGCTTCTTGTTGAAACAGTTCTTTGGCTTTTGGCAAGGTTTCTGGAGCGGAATTTGCCAGATAAAGTTGTTTGATTACACAATAGGGTTGACTGGGAATATCTTCGTCAACTGCCAAAAATGTTCTGCCGAATCCACCGCTACCGAGGGGGCGTAGAGGGCGATAGCGTTCTTTTAGCTGTAGCCTTTCCCCACAGGTTTGACAAAAGTGAGCGGAATCGATATTTTCCGGTGTCAGGCATCCCGGTTTAATACAATAAGTCATACTCTCCCCCGTCTTGTCTATCTTCCCCTTCTCGCCTTCAACCTACTCCTGTGAGGAAACTGGCGCTAAAGCGCAACTACAAACTCCTATCAATCATTATTAGGAGACAATTTGAATTCCATGACTGGCAAACTTTGTTACCCAAAACCCTAAATTTGGATCAGGGATTTCTGACTGGACTTGTTGTAAAAGCGCTTGAGCCTGTTCCTGAGACTGACAAAGAGCGAATACTGTAGGACCCGAACCGGACATCATTGTGCCTAATGCACCGCAATTTTCAAAGGCTTGCCGCAGTTGCAGGACTTGGGGATAGTTAGGGAGTACAACTTGCTCCAAATCGTTGTACAGCAGTTGACCAATTTTGGCGAAATTTTTATTTGAAATTGCTTGAACCATTGAACCCGAATGCACACGAGTGGGGAGATTTATCGTTTCAGTTATTATCGATTTATCGACTCCCTCAGAACGCCCATACGTATGGCTAAACTGAGTCCGATAGGTTTGATACGCCCAAGCTGTAGAAACGGCTAAATTTTGATGTTTGGCTAACACCAGATAGAACGAATCCAGATTGGGTAAGGGATCAAGTTCTTCGCCTCGCCCGGTTGCGATCGCGGTTCCTCCTGCTAGACAAAATGGTACGTCTGAACCCAGTTTCGCCGCTAACTCTTGTAATTCTGGCTGCGTGAGTCCCAGTTGCCAAAGCATATCTAATCCTACCAACACAGCAGCAGCATTGGTTGATCCTCCGGCTAATCCAGCCGCGACGGGAATATTTTTTTTGATTGTGACTTCCACACCGCCAAACTGCGCCCAGCAATCGGGAAACTGTTGACTCATCAACTCCACCGCCCGGTAAGCCAGATTGGTTTTATCTAGGGGAACTTGCGGGTGATCGCAGTGAACTTGAATGGTTTGAGTCCCAATAGCCCGGACACTCACTTGATCAGCGAGTTCAATGCTTTGCAGGATCATCGCCAGTTCATGATAGCCATCGGCGCGATCGCCTAGTATTTCTAGATACAGATTAATTTTGGCAGGGGCGATGAGGGAGTAGGAACGCATGGGAATGATGAGTTATAAATTATGAATTATGAATTATAAATTACATCGAATAGGTTACTCGTGCAGTTTTGTGGACATAATCCATCAGTCAATTCCCAGCTTCCAGACGTGCCATGGCACGTCTCTACATTGCTTCCCTTGCTGTCTCGTTTAAGCGATTAGCCAGAGTAACCCATTGGCTAACGCTCAAGTCTTCAGCACGGGCTTGGGGATGACTGTCTACTTGTTCGAGTAATTGGTTAATTTTATCGCGATCGCACAGGGATTTGAGGTTATTTCGCAACATTTTCCGCTTACTGGCAAAACCCAGCTTGACTAAGGTTTCTAGCTGTTGGGGGTTATCGGCTGAGGGGTCTACAATTCGGGGACGCAAGCGGACAACAGCAGAGTCAACTTTTGGCGGTGGGGAAAAGGCTTTGGCGGGGACATCACAGATCCAGTCACAGTCTGCCAGATATTGTACCCGCACCGATAATGCACCAAATGCCTTAGAACCTGGTTTGGCACATAATCGTTGTGCCACTTCTTTTTGCACCAAGAGTACAATTAACTCAAAGGCAGGAATAACAGGTTGGGCGATGGTTCCCAACAGCGTTTGCAAAATTGGTCCAGTAATGTTGTAGGGAATATTAGCAACGACTTTATTGGGAGACTGGAAATGAGGAAAGGCGGCGAGATGTTCGGCTAAGTTCAGGGATAGAATGTCACCTTGTAAGAGTAAAAAATTCTCGTTTTGACCTAAACTTTTGACCAAACGTTGGCACAAATCCCGGTCAATCTCAACCGCCACCAATGACTCCACCTCCCCTAAGAGTCGCCGTGTCAGCACACCCGTTCCCGGACCAATCTCCAGCAGGCGATCGCGTGGCTGCAACTTGGCGGCTGTTATGATTTGATTTAAGGCTTTTTCACTACGCAGCCAATGTTGAGCGAATTGTTTATGGGCTTTGGGTGTCATTAGCGTATTGATTATGAATAAGGGCGGGTTTTGGTGTTCAGTTGTTGGTAACTAAGTAGTCGGACTGGCATAAAACAGCACGCCCACGCTTGTTTTGTAAACAAGCCTCAAACCCTGACAAAGGACGTAGCTTGCTTCTCGATGAAAGCGAGTATGACGAATGATACCAAATCCGGGAAACGCTACCTCCGTTATCACCCAGTCCGCGCAGGCGGACTTTGTTTGTGTAGCAGCGATTTCAATCGCCTCCTCTTGCTTAGCTAGATTGAATCCCTAAACCCTCCCTACAAGATTAAAAAATCTTTCAGCCTCTGTTGGTTCTCTGCGATGTAATCTCGGGCAAACATAGTTAGATTAGCAATATTTTCCGGACTGGCGTTGTCGATCTCAAAACTCATAATATCGGGTTGGAGACGAAGGTAGCGCTGAAAGTCACGATTATCTAAGTCCTGAGAACTCAGAATCTGCCGAGTAATATAATCATGAATATCAGAAGAGGCATCAAATAATACATCAATCAGGCGTCCTTTCCATCCCCATTGTGCCAATCCCCAACCGCGTGTCTCATTCCAAGGAAATGGACGCTCAGAACTTCCAGTACCAATTGAGAGTACAGAAATATCTTGAATTGAATAATTTAATCGTAGGGCTTCTGCCAGAGCCGCCGCCGCCGGATTATTGGCACCAACGCCACCATCAATGACCGAATATTGTCGCCGTGGTGTTTGTAAAAGGTGAGCTGGGAAATAGGTGGGTGCAGAAGAGGAACAGACGCAGGCTTCCCATAAAGGAATCGTGAAAAAATCTTGGTCTTGACGCCAACTTTTGAATACAATCGGTTTTCGCCCCATTGTATCGTAGGCAATAATCATCAGTTGCAGAGAATCCTCAATATCCGATAACCGGGTTGAGCCAAACTCTTCTTGCAACACTTGAATTAAGCCGTCATCTGGGTAGAGCGGTGCGGAAAGACCGTATTGAAACACTAATCCCAACCGCCGGGGGGAAAAACGACCTTGATAAGGAAAAATTCTTGCCCCCTTCTCTTGATAGAGCCTGATAATCTCCTGGCTTTTGCGTCCCGTGGCGATAGCTGAGGCGAGGATTGAACCGGTAGACGTTCCGGCAATCAAATCGAAATATTGGTTCAAAGGTTGGTTGAGAACTCGTTCAACTTCTGCTAAGATGACGGCTGAGATAATGCCGCGAATGCCTCCACCATCTAGGCTTAAAATTCGATAGGTCACTTTTAAATGTCTTCCCAACTCTCGTTTAAGTGTAACTTATATTACAGTTTACAGAAAAGCGTTTAGGTAATCAATAAATAGAGAAAGTGGGCAAAAGTTGGAATAGGGTATTTTTTTGGCGTCACATTTATAACTTATAGAGCATGTCCCAATCAGGCATGAAATCCTAGGCTAGTTGCTAATGACCCAAAAAACACTCGAACCACTTTCCTACTGTTTTCCGTTTCCTATTCCTGGTGTCCTATTTAGGATTTAAGGGAACCATTCTATCCCGATTGACCCTTTACTAAACCATACTTATGTCAGATCTATATGTTACTTGGTCAGAATACCATAAAAAAATTGAACGCCTAGCCGTCAAGATTTATCAAGCCAACTGGGAGTTTAACCAAATTGTCTGCATTGCTAAAGGAGGACTGCGGGTGGGGGATATCCTCTGCCGAATTTATGGTAAACCCTTAGCGATTCTTGCTGCATCCTCTTATGGGGGTTCCCAAAACCGTGTCCGAGGTGAAATCACGTTTTCCCACCATCTGACGATGACAACGGAAACCTTGGGGAATCGTGTGCTGCTGGTGGATGATTTAGTGGATTCTGGCGTTAGCCTACGGGAATCGATGAATTGGCTAGAGGAACGGTATGGGAATGAACTGGAGGAGATTCGCACGGCGGTTCTGTGGTACAAAGCTCACTCCCTAATCACCCCTGATTATTACATGGACTATTTACCCGACAATCCCTGGATTCATCAACCCTTTGAACCTTATGAACAGATAAGTCCGACTGAGTTAGCCGCAAGCTATTTGGTCAAGGAAGCCTAAGTATTTGTACTTATCAGGTTGCACAGAATTTTAAACCTTATGTCTAAAGAAAGACGTTTGTAGAAGGCAACTTTGAGTATGGTGAGTTAATTAGGACTTATCACTACACAACTATTATGTCAGACCCACAAACAACGAACCCCATCGCCGAGGCAAAGGAAAACGTAGCTGAGGCAGTTCCTACCCCACCACCCCAACAGATGCCAGAGTCTAGCGCTCAAGCCGTTAAATCCCGCCTCCAATGGGGTGAACCCGCTTTGACAATTTTGGATGTTCGCGATCGCGCGGCTTTTAACCAGGCTCGGATCACAGGTGCGGTACCTATGCCGATGGATGAATTAACGGATCGTGCCATATCCAGTCTCGAACCGCAACGTGAGATCTACGTCTACGCTGACAATGATCAACAAAGCAATCAAGCCGCATCTCAACTGCGGGAAGCCGGTTTTGAATCTGTATCTGTTCTCAAAGGTGGATTAACGGCTTGGAAAGCAATTTCTGGTCCAACAGAGGGTCCTGCTGAGCAACTTTAATTGGGTTTTGGTATAACTTCAAACGTTATCGACATTGCCTTGACACTCCCCCTTTTAGAAAAAGGGGGATTCTGCGGAACTCACATTCCACATATCCTGAGAAAACAGTTCTAATTATCTTCCCAAGGTTCCCAGGCACACGACTTCCTCATCTCCCTCATCTTCCCCATCTCCCCCCGCTTCCCTAAATGACTATTCCCACTCAATCGTTCCCGGTGGCTTAGAGGTAATATCGTAAGCCACCCGATTCACACCCTTAACTTCATTCACAATCCGATTAGAAATGAGTTCGAGTAAATCGTAGGGAACTCGTGACCAATCCGCCGTCATCCCGTCCTCACTACTGACCAAACGCAGCACCACTGGATACGCATACGTGCGCTGATCCCCCATTACCCCAACACTGCGAATCGGCAGTAACACAGCAAACGCTTGCCAAAGTTCTTTATAAAGTCCGTGGCGATTAATTTCCTGGCGCACAATCAAATCCGCATCACGCAGAATATTCAGCCGTTCTGCGGTGACTTCGCCAATAATCCGAATCGCTAATCCGGGTCCGGGGAAGGGATGACGCCGGACAATTTCTTCGGGTAAACCAATGGAACGTCCCACTTTGCGGACTTCATCTTTGAAGAGTTTCCGCAGGGGTTCCACTAGCTTAAAGCGCAAGTCTTTGGGTAAACCGCCCACATTATGATGACTCTTAATTTTCACCGCCACCCGTTCCCCGGTTTTGGGATCAACATTAGTATCCGCCGACTCAATCACATCGGGGTAAAGCGTACCCTGAGCCAAATAGTCAAAAGGACCCAGGATTTTGGATTGTTCTTCAAAGACACGAATAAACTCGTGACCAATCCGACGACGCTTTTCTTCGGGATCAGTCACCCCTTCCAGTCGAGCCAGAAAGCGATCGCGGGCGTTAACATATTCTACAGGAATATGGAATTCATCCTGAAATAGCTTAACCAATCGTTCTGGCTCCAGTTTTCGCATGAAGCCTTGGTCAATAAACATACAGGTCAATTGGTCGCCAATCGCCTTGTGCAATAAGAAGGCGAGGGTTGAGGAATCCACACCACCGGAAAGAGCCAGCAGTACCCGTTTGTCCCCCACCTTGGCGCGAATTTCGCGAATGGCTTCCTCGACAAAGGCTTCCGTTGTCCAAGTGGGTTCGCAGTCGCAGATGTGATACACGAAATTGCGAATTAACGCGATACCGCCAACCGAATGCACCACTTCCGGGTGAAACTGCACCCCATAGAGCTGCTGCTGGTGATCCGCGATCGCGGCGCAAGGAGTATTATCGGTATGGGCTAGGACTTCAAAACCGTCTGGCAATTCCTGACAGGAATCCCCATGGCTCATCCACATGGTTGAACTTTCTTCCACATTCGTCAACAAGTCCGTGGGATCATCAATATGCAGCTCGGCTTTACCATATTCTCCCCGTTGAGAGCGGGTTACTTTCCCACCTAGTTGCTGTACCATTAACTGCATCCCATAGCAAACCCCCAAGATAGGGATACCTAGATGCAAAATTTCGGGATCACACTGAGGTGCAGCCTCATCGTAGACGGAATTCGGACCTCCCGATAGAATAATTCCTTTGGGACTCAGTTGTCGGAGTTTTTCAGCGCTGGTGCGATAGGAGATAACTTCCGAATACACCTGAGTTTCGCGGATACGACGCGCGATGAGTTCTGAATATTGAGAGCCAAAATCCAGAATCACAATCATCTGGCGATGTAACTGGTTTTGTAGAGGGGTTGTGGGTAATGTCTCTACTGGTTGAGATGCGTTTCCTGTTGGTCTAGTCACTGCTTTGTCCTGTAAGCGCAATTTGAGTAAGATCAGGATATATCTCGCTGAGCAAGTCTGCTACTGATCAGCGAGAATCTATTGGTTTAACAGATGGAGCCAAGCTTTATAGATATTCTTACCAACTTAACATAATTGCGAAAGTAATGTGGCTCCCGTTGGGCTAGTGACGATGACTTGGCGGTTGCGATCAAATAACAGGGAACCGACTCGTACTTCTTGCTGGCTATGCTTATAAATATAGTCTTGGCTACGTTTATCTATCGTAGACGCGATCGCCCGATAAATCTGATTCACCCAATCACTCCCCTCCTTAGCATCCAATTGCCGCAAATAGGTCAACGCGGCTTCGGTGGTGGGACTGGTAAAAACTGCCTGTAAAATCGGCGTGGGTAATCCCACTTGAGCGCCATGAGCGGTGAGAATTTCCAAGCGTCCATCAGCTAAGTGATGATGGGTATGAAAAATGCCTCCCGCTAACTTGATCAGCTTACCATGATACCCGAATAATAAAAGTCCGGGGATTTCCTGCAATCCCGCCGCCACTAATAGAGGTCCTAGCCAATTAGCCGTTTTGACTAATTGCTCTGGATTAATTCCCATCTGTCGCGCCAAACTTAACCCATTTTCTCCCACACAGAAGACTAAACAATCAAAACAGAGGGCTTTAATTTGCAGTTGTTCGCGATAAGCTTGCAGTTGATCAGGAGCGCTTAACGGTTGAGAAATACCTGTCGTTCCCAACAATGATAATCCTTCTAGCACACCAAATGCCGCATTCGATGTCCGTTCTGCCAGTTTACGTCCTTCGGGTAAAATAATTGTCACCTGAATTTTCTCATCGGGTGCAAGTAAGCGACTGAGATTCCGTTCTAATAACGTCTCAGCGTAGGCATAAATTGCCGCTTTTCCGGCGGCATTTAATTGTCGCCCAATACCTTCACCGCCGACTATCTTTACCTGGTCGGTTTGCTCAGATTGTCCCCATTCCACAACTGCCCAAATTGGAGTATTTCGGGTTAGATCAATATTATCCCCCGGATCACTGCGGGTAATTGCCAATGCCATTCCTGGGTGAATTCCGGCGACTTGCTCAATCGGAATGTCTGCCGTTTCTGGAGGTTCAATTAAATCTACAGATACGGCATCTAGGGGTTTAGCTTGGCGCAACCACTGCAACGCCGCCATAGCGGAAGCACAGGCAAAGACGGGTAGAGTATATCCAGATCTCATTGACATGGTAGATCATTCGATTCTTCACTGGGACAAAGCGACGCCCTAAACCCAACCAATAACATCCCGGATCTGAGACTTGGCATACTCGCAGTCAATATGCTGCTGTGCTTTAGATAAGGCGGTTTCCGGTCGCTTGTACCAGCGTTGCGATCGAATACAAAGACCATCTTGTCGAGTGGCTTCCCAGGAATAACGGGCGCGGTCTACTACCAACCACACTTTATAACCCCGATGCTGGTGTTGGGGGAATTTCAACAGACCAATCTCAGCTAGCACGCTTAAGCGCATCCGGGAACGGGCTAACCGTTTCATCAACTCCAGAAAGCAAACAGCAGCGCGTTTAGCATCATCATGAGAAGGGTAACGATAGCGATCTCTGGGTTCAAACTTAAAGTCAGATCCAATCAGTGAAAACCGGAACTTCCCGGACGCTTCCTCAACGAAGGTGACTCGCCAGGAAGTTTTGGGATATCGAACGCAGAAGCCAGAAGGCTGAATTTTGACCGTCGCTGTCATCTGAAGTCTACAGTATAAAGGGTGGAAGACATCGAGAAAGGGTAGAAATCACCATCAGGAGTTTTAGGCGTCTGGCTGGATGTCGGAATCGTTACCAAGCCAAAATCCATCATAGCTTTTTCCACGAGGCATCTGCCTCAGCAAATAGTCGCATGTTCTAAGAAAAAAGTTGATGCTGATCTACCTATCTCAGGCTGGGAAATGTTAAGGTTTAAGGCAGCTAACTGAAGCAGTTTAAGAGCGCCGAAACCCTTGATATACCGTAGGGTGGGTTGAGCGAAGTCGAGTGGGTTGAGCGAAGTCGAAACCCACCACCATGCCAGTCAGTACCATTCATGTTAAGGTAGCGAAGCTAACCACTTGTTCGTTCATCCCATCGAGGAGTGAGGAAATGTCAGGAGTATTTCCACGCCAACGACACAAAAAACACAAGACAACCGTAAAACGCTTTCTCCTGTTCGCTGGACTAAGTTTAATCAGTTTTATCCTCTGGGGAGTCATCACCCAACACCGAGTTACCGCCTCAGAGGTTACGCCGACTCAGATAACGACCAACACCAACACCTATTGGCAGGGAGGTTCATTTCCCGTTGAGAATTTTCAGGCTTATACCTCCCCCTACGGCTACCGTCGTTCTCCCCGTGGCTCAGGTACAGAATTTCATCGCGGCTTAGACATCGCCGCACCCGAAGGCAGTTACATTCGCAACTGGTGGGCAGGTCAGGTGGTATCCCTCTCCGATAATACCGCCTGTGGCACCTCTATCACCATCCAATCCGGTGAGTGGAAGCATATCTACTGTCACCTCAAAGGTCATGTGGAAACAGATAACCAAGGCGTGTATTTGAGCGATCGCAGTGGCGGGATTCAAATCTGGAAAGGTCAACAGATACCCACCGGAACCCGAATTGGTCGTGTAGGTATGACCGGACGCACCACAGGTCCTCATTTGCATTGGGGGGTAAAGTACGCCGACAAATACATTGACCCCGCCTTAGTTCTCCGGGAAATGTACCGACGGCAAACGGCATCGAATTAGGGGTTGCTGAATAAGTCTTGTGGTGAGGGGAGCGGGGGAAGACTTCGGCGTGAGCGCGGACCCCTGAGCCTGTCGAAGTTCAGTCGAACGCTGGGGAAGCCAATGTAGAGACGTGCCATGGCACGTCTGGGAGCTGGGGGAGCAAGGGTACATTTTTCCTAAGTAATAGGAGACGTATCACTAATAACAATCACAACCGTCCTGCTGCCCGTAAATTGCTTAAATCCGTCTCAAAATCCTCCACATCATAGTGAATCGGAATCTGACGAGACGCTAATTCGTGCTGAAACCGAATCCGGGGCATCCCTAGCAAATGACTTGCCTTAGCCAGACTGATTTTTTTCTGCTTAAATAGCAGCAGAACAATTTCTAAGAGGAATTCAGGTTCAGATAATCCACTTGCCCGAATAATTTCATCAGAAATAACTAAACTCATCGGCAAACTGTCCTTCTACTTAAGAGGAATGGCACTGAAATAAGCCTTGTTAGATCGCCAAAACCTTTGATATACCGTAGTGTCGTGGCACACCTAAAATGGTAGATTAGAATTGTAGGGGCGCAAGGCTTGCGCCCAGTTTAAACGTCAAATCTATTCCACAATTTTAGCTGTGTCAGTCCGCCATCGTGGGTTTCGACTTCGCAAGGGTCCACCAGCATACCAGTCAGTGACATTCTACTTAAGAGTGGTTTTCATTCAGGTATTATCTGAGAAATAGCGTCAACGAGTCGATTTAACCCGTTCAATGGGCAGCGCAGCGAACATAATTCACCCGTTAACAATAGACGAAAAAGCAGATGACAGCCTTCTGCCTTCCTTTTTGCTTTCCTAATGTATTACCGCCATTTGTTTTTCTGGCAGTTGGGTGTGTTCGGCAACAATTTGTCGAAATTGCTCCCCTTCAATGGTTTCCTGCTCCAACAACATGTCTACTAAGCGATCAATCAACGGTCGATTGTCGCGAATTAGCTGACGAGCTTCCTCATAGCATCGCATCGCGATCGCTTGAACCCGATGATCGATTTTAGCGGCAACTTCTTCGGAATAGTCCGATCGCTGAGTCCAACCGCCGCCGAGAAACACTTCGCTGTCCGGGCGTTCCAGAGCAACCGGACCTAAATCAGACATCCCATAGCGAGTCACCATCTCACGCGCCAGTTCTGCCACTTTCTTAATATCACTAGCCGCACCAATGGTCACTTCACTATGACCAAATACTTCTTCTTCCGACGCCCGACCCCCTAAAGCAATGGTAATCTGATCAATGAGCCACGTCCGAGGCAAGTACAAATCCCCCAGATCAGTAGAGCGACTGATATCCATGAATTCTTCATTGGGTAGGGGTTGGGCAAATCCACCCACGCCACCGGAACGGGGCAAAATTGTCACCTTGTTTAAGGGATCAGAATTTTTCAGGATGGTCATCAGCAGGGCATGTCCGACTTCATGGTAAGCAATTAATCGCTTTTTCTTGCTATCCAGAAGCGGCGTCATTTGCAGACCAATACTGACGCGATCGATGGCATCATCAATTTCTAGGGGTGTGATTGACTCTTTACGCCGTCGGGCGGTGAGGATCGCCGCCTCGTTGAGCAGGTTCGCCAAATCCGCGCCCGAAAATCCCGGAGTGCGTCGTGCGATCGCTTCTAAGGATATCTCTGGTGCTAATTTCTTATTCCGACTATGGACATCCAAGATCCCCAGCCGTCCATTATAGGTAGGGAGATCTACCATAACATGGCGATCAAATCGCCCAGGTCTGAGCAGGGCGGAATCTAAAACATCGGGACGGTTGGTCGCTGCAATGATGATAATCCCTGTATTTCCCTCAAACCCATCCATTTCTGTGAGTAACTGGTTGAGGGTTTGCTCTCGCTCATCGTTACCTCCACCGATACCCGCACCCCGTTGTCTGCCAACGGCGTCGATTTCGTCGATGAAGATTAAGCAGGGAGCATTTTCTTTGGCTTTTTTGAATAAATCCCGCACCCGCGAGGCACCTACCCCGACGAACATCTCCACAAACTCACTGCCAGAGATACTAAAGAACGGAACCCCCGCTTCTCCCGCGATCGCTTTTGCCAGCATGGTTTTTCCTGTACCCGGAGGACCGACTAACAGCACCCCTTTGGGGATACGCGCACCAATGGCGGTAAACCGTTCCGGTTGTTTGAGAAATGTAACAACTTCTTGTAATTCTTCTTTGGCTTCTTCAATCCCTGCCACATCACCAAATTGTATCCCTGTTTTCGCTTCCATCTGAAAGCGAGCGCGGGATTTGCCAAAGTTTAACGCTTGACCGGAACTACTCGCCGAACGGCGCAGAATCATCATCAGTCCGGCGAGCAAGAGTAAGAGCAAAAATAACTGCATCACCAGCCCTAAAGCGGCGGAATTATTTGTGGTTGGCGTTACATCCAAGGGAATATTGGTGTTCCGCAGTTTCCCAATCAGTTCGCCATTTTGCTCCAGTAGCATGATTTCTTGGGGCGGTTCGGCGTCTTCCTGTTCGGCTAAGTAGACTCTGGCAACATTACGGGCGGGGTCAAGTTCAACTTTTTCGATATCACAATCCGTTTTCGATGTCTGACTCGGTGGGATCTCTTCCTCTGGGGATGAGGGGGGCGGCGTGCAGGCATCAATTTTCTGCAAAAACTGCCCATAGCTTAACGATGGCTTTTGCTCCGTCTGTTGCGCTTGGGCAGGGACACCCAACATCACACCTTGAACGATCACTAAGCTGGTTACCATACGCCACCAATAACGAAGTTTATTCTGTGGCGGCTTTGGCTTACCCGTTGAACCTCTACGCGGTTCATGTCCCATCCATGATCTCATCCAGGAACTGTTGTTCATCGAATAATTTCCCTTGTTGGTCCTGTCTATTAACTCGCAGCATAATGCTGCCAAGGCGTGACGCGGCACGTTCAACTGCTTCCCAACCTCTAGTTTAGCGTTCCTCCAATCTAGCCGTTGCTTGGGGAGGATTCATGGCAACTGAAGAGGTGATAAGCGACTTGAAGAGTAGGCAGGGTGTAGGGTGTGGAATGTGGGATGTCAGTAATCAGGGAACTAAGGTATTTTGTATTAGAAAGTATTAATTGGCAAGACATGGTAAAAATTGTTGGCATTAATGGTAGCCTGCGAGCTAAATCCTATAGTTATCAAGCCTTAACCTTAGCCATCCAGCGGGTGCAAGCCTTGGGCGCATCCACAGAAATCCTTGACCTGCGACAGATGCAGTTACCCTTTTGTATCGGTAGCGATGACTATCCCGGTTATCCCGATGTCATTCGGTTACGGGAAACGGTACAGGAAGCCGATGGCTTAATTTTGGTTACACCGGAATATCACGGGGGCGTGAGTGGGGTACTCAAAAATGCCCTGGATTTGATGACATTTGACCATTTATCGGGTAAAGTGACCGGGCTGCTCAGTGTTTTAGGCGGTCAAGCTAACAGTAATGCCCTCAATGAACTCCGGCTGATTATCCGTTGGGTTCATGGTTGGGTGATTCCAGAGCAAATCGCTTTTGGTCGAGCGTGGCAAGCGTTTGGGGAGGATGGCAAGCTTTTAGATGAGAAACTCTCGAAGCGTTTAGATCAGTTTGCGGAGAGTTTAGTTGATCATTCTCGGAAGCTAAGGGGAGTGTTGTAACAATTCTCAGTCACTTCAGCCCGAATCGTTCTAATCTCAGAGTCGTCGGAGATAAATCCCCTCTGATTTTCCCGACAAATTGTATAAGTATGTTACTAAAAACTGACTGACCGAAGATTGGTTTAAATAGCCTGTTGGCTGTTTCCCGTTCTCGCTTTCCGGTTGCCAAAATTCCACTCAGGTGGTTTAATGGTAAGCCACTTATTTATCGTCGCTTCTAAGGCATTGACACGTTAAATGTCAATACCCTTTGTATTTAATTTTGTCAACAAATATAAAATTTAGTGTAAATTTAACAATTATTTTTAGTAAACTTAAACTCTTATTTGTAAAAATTAAAATAGAGGGAGTCAATCACCTTCGCTTTGTTACTCAAGAACACCTAAGACCCATGATGATATCAGCCATTCCTTCACAACCGACGAGTGCTTCTGCTCAACGTCTTTGTAGCTATGCCAACACGACTAGCTCACTGCAAGTGATTCGGATTGGTATCCCTAACGCTTACAGTTTTGAGCGGGTTGTTTTTCCTGGCGATCGCCTGTTGTTTGAAGCAGCATTGGATGCTCAACTCGAAGTTTTATCAACTTATCTGGGTCAAGCGATCAAGATTGAAAAAATTCCCTGTCGCCAGTTACAGGTTGAAGTTGATCAGCCTCGGTTATCAGCTTAAGAAAGAAATAGCATGAATTTGGCACATCGGTGCAGGTTTTCAAACAAAACTTAACATTGTTTGAAACTCATGTTGCCACAATAGATAAGGACTGGGGAGGGAGATCGGTTTCCTCCTCTTTTTTTGCGCTTGTGGGGACGTGCGATCGCGCCGAAATGCCGTATAATTAACCCGCCCCATAGCATCTGCCAGAGAAACCGCGATGAGTTACCGAATGGATCGCCGCGCTTACGCTGAAACGTATGGTCCGACTGTAGGCGATCGCATCCGTCTTGCTGATACTGAATTGTTCATTGAAGTGGAACGAGATTTCACCACGTATGGGGATGAAGTCAAATTTGGGGGCGGGAAAGTGATTCGGGATGGGATGGGACAATCTCCGATATCTAATGCCGATGGTGCGGTGGATCTGGTGATTACCAATGCCCTGATTTTGGATTGGTGGGGAATCGTTAAAGCCGATATTGGGATTAAAGACGGTAAAATTTTCCAAATTGGCAAAGCTGGAAATCCCAATATTCAAGATAACGTCGATATTATTATTGGTCCGGGGACTGAAGCTGTAGCGGGGGAAGGGATGATTCTCACCGCTGGGGGGATTGATTCCCATATTCACTTTATCTGTCCCCAACAAATTGAAGTCGCGATCGCATCCGGGATTACTACGATGTTAGGCGGCGGTACAGGACCCTCGACAGGCACCAACGCCACGACTTGCACACCGGGTCCTTGGAATATTTACCGGATGCTGCAAGCGGCTGATGCGTTTCCGGTAAACTTGGGATTTTTGGGTAAAGGCAATAGTAGTCAACCCCAAGGACTTGTAGAACAAGTGTTAGCAGGGGCAATGGGGTTAAAGTTACACGAAGATTGGGGAACTACGCCAGCCACAATAGACACCTGTCTTAGTGTCGCGGATGACTATGATATCCAAGTCGCCATCCATACCGACACCCTCAACGAAGCCGGATTTGTCGAAAACACGATCGCGGCATTCAAAAACCGCGCCATCCATACCTACCATACCGAAGGTGCAGGCGGGGGTCATGCCCCCGATATTATCAAGGTTTGTGGACAAGCCAATGTTTTGCCCTCCTCCACGAATCCCACTCGCCCCTACACGATGAATACCCTGGAAGAACATCTGGATATGTTGATGGTATGTCATCACTTGGATCGGGGGATTCCAGAAGATGTCGCCTTTGCCGAGTCCCGGATTCGCCGGGAAACGATCGCGGCTGAGGATATTTTGCACGATTTAGGCGCATTTAGTATGATTGCCTCCGATTCTCAGGCGATGGGGCGAGTCGGGGAAGTGATTATTCGCACCTGGCAAACAGCGCACAAGATGAAAGTGCAACGGGGCGTTTTATCTTCATCCTCTGGGGAAACAGTGGATCATGATAACTTTCGGGCAAAGCGGTATGTGGCAAAGTACACGATTAATCCAGCGATTACCCATGGTATTGCTGACTATGTGGGTTCAGTTGAGAAAGGGAAGCTAGCCGATTTATGTCTGTGGAAACCCGCCTTTTTTGGCGTGAAACCGGAGATTGTGATTAAAGGCGGTGCGATCGCTTGGTCTCAAATGGGGGATGCTAATGCCAGTATACCCACACCCCAACCGATTCACAGCCGTCCCATGTTTGGCAGTTTTGGCGGTGCGATCGCGGCTACGTCGTTAACGTTTGTCTCTCAGGCGGCATTAGACCGAGATATTGCCACACAATTGAAATTACAAAAACCTGCGGTTGCGGTGTCCAATACGCGGCAAGTGAGTAAGCGAGATATGAAATTAAATGATGCATTACCGGAGATGGAAGTTGACCCAGAAACCTATCAAGTTAGGGCAGATGGAGAATTGTTAATTTGCGAACCAGCTACGAGTTTACCCATGGCACAGCGTTACTTTTTATTTTAATAAGTAGGTGGACACAATTAAAGTTAGCGGTGGAGATTAGGGAACAGGGAACAGGGAACAGGGAACAGGGAACAGGGAACAGGGAACAGGGAACAGTAAGGGTTTAAGGCTTGTTTACATAACTTAATCTAGTTAAGTTTATTTACACTAACCTACTTAAAAAGGATTATAAAAGGGTAATTAACTGGGATTTGCTATCAGTAAGCTTTAGCTTACTTTAGCTATTAGCCGGAAATTTATTTCCCGGCTATTGACTCATACCTTAAATACACTCTTTCTTTTGTTTTACCGCTTTTTTTCCATATCCGCATAAGCCGCATAAACTCCCTGCACGTTGTACCAGTTCAGGAAAATTCGGGCAATTTCTAAGGCTAACTGTGGCTTCCCGCGATTAATCAAATATTGCAAAAAGGATGCCATGGTTCGTTCATTTAATCGCCCACCCACGGAAAGAACTCCCCAGAGTATCCGGTGCAGCCATGTCATCTGAATCATCATCCGCACGTCCCAAGTGGGATGTTTTTGATAAAATAATACTCCCATGCGTCCCCGTTGAATTTCTCGGTCAATCATCTGGGGAATTTGGTCTAAATTAAAGGGAGGATGCCAATGGTAGCCGACAGCAGCCGGACATTTAATCAGTTTTAAGCCTAATTGTTTGAGGCGAACACCCAGTTCTAAGTCTTCCCAACCATAGAGTTGAAAGCGCGTGTCAAACAGTCCCGCTTTCTCCAACCACTTCCGCGCGATCGCAACATTTCCAGTAGCAAAATAGGCGGCGGAGAAATCCGTTATCTTATAGGGTTCCGAACTGGGATTATCGAAATTGTTGGTATTAATTACCCAGCCGTAAGTAAAGACGCGATCGCTCCCTAACTGCTGTTGTCCCTGAACCAGTGCATCAGCATGGGCTTGCAGGAAATTCTCGGTGACGACTAAATCGCTATCAATAAAGATAATTGTATCGCCTTTAGCCTGCTCAACGCCTAGATTTCGGGCGGCGGCTGGACCCAGGTGATCTTGAGAGAGCGATCGCACTTTAGATAATTCATGACGATGAGAATCTAGCCACTCTAGTGTGCCATCTGTTGAGCCATCATCCACGACGACGACTTCATAGCCAGCGACAACAGTATTGTCCCTGAGATGTTGATTCTCTAAGGCTTTTAGGCACTTTTGGAGAATGGGTAGACGATTGTACGTGGGAATAACAACGCTGAAAAATAAGGATGAGGGATGGGGTATTAGAGATGAATTTTTGTTCTTCATTCAGGGGTAAACGGCTGTAGGACTTATTGATTATGAATTAGAGCGGGTTTTGTTGTTCCGTTAGTGGTGGGAAGGGCGGGTTTTATTGTTCAATTCAGTTAGTGGTGGGGAGGGCGGGTTTTATTGTTCAATTCAGTTAATGGTGGAGAGGGCGGGTTTTGTTGTTCATTTATTGGTGAATAGTTGATGTTAGTTCCTAAACCCGCCCCTACAGTGGCTAAACCCACGCCGACAATTTTGGCTAAACCCACGCCGATAATTGACTTTTGACGTATTACTTCATATCGTGCCAAATGTCACCCCCTTTTGTTGCAGCCAGCGACGGTAAGCTAGGGAGGCTTTATCACTAGGGAAATGACACTCCCGTTGTACATCTAAAGGCAATAATTGAGGACGTTGTGACTCAACAATGGGAATATCTTGAGCTACAAGTTTATCTTGAAACGCTTTTAAGTCGGCTTCAGGAACATCAAACCCATAATTCATCGCTAACCCCATCCAGCCCAGACATTCGGTTTCCGTGACGGGCGTGACGGTAAAAAAAATAGCCAAGTTCCCTTGATTTGATGTTTTGACAAAATGAGCCGTTAGCGGACGCAAAATTCGATAAGTATAGGTTACGTAGTTGCCTTCACCCGTACCATCGGGGTCAGGTTGCCAGACGCGGATATTATTAATCATAATTTCATCTGGAGTAGATTGGACGTGATAGTCCGCGATCGCACTTTGACACACGTCTCCCAGTAATCCCTCATGCACAAAGGGAAAATGAGCCAAATCCAGAAAATTTTCCAAGAAGCCGTTGACGCGGGAATCACGTTTATGGATAATGCCTGGGAATATAATAACCATCGCAGCGAAGAATTGATGGGCAAAGCCCTGGCTGGGCGGCGTGATCAAGTTTTTCTGATGACCAAAGTCTGCACCCATGGACGCGATGCAAGTGTGGCGATGCAGCAATTGGAAGACTCACTGCGGCGACTGAAAACCGATTATCTAGACTTGTGGCAAATTCATGAAGTCGTTTATGATAACGACCCAGAGCTAATTTTCCGCCAAAATGGGGCAATTGAAGCCATAGAACGGGCAAAACGTGAGGGTAAAGTGCGGTTTGTGGGCTTCACGGGTCATAAAAATCCAGCGATTCACCTGAAGATGCTGGCTTACGATTTCCCCTTCGACACTTGCCAGTTACCGCTGAACTGTTTTGACGCCACGTTCAGCAGTTTTGAACAGCAGGTATTACCGGAACTGAATCGACGCGGTATTGCGCCCATCGGCATGAAAAGCTTAAGCGGTAATGGTCAAGCGATAAAAAACGGGATTCTCACGGTTGAGGAAGCACTGGGTTATGCGATGAGTCTACCTGTCGCCACCACCGTTAGCGGTATTCCATCACTGGATGTATTGCGTCAAAACCTAGCCATTGCCCGGGGTTTTCAGCCGATGAACCCGGAACAGATGCAGGCGCTACGTGATAAGTGTGCCGTTTATGCGGCGGATGGACGTTTTGAACTATTCAAAACCTCGAAGAAATATGATGCCGATATTGGCAGAATCCAGCATGGCTTTCCACCCCATGCGGAAATGCCAAGTTAGGTAGTGGCGTGGCACACCTTAATTGGTGGATTAGCATTGTAGGGGCGCATGGCGTGCGCCCGGTTTAACCCTTCGACCCTTCGGCACACTCAGGGCGTCGCTTCGCGGCAATTGAGCCTGTCGAAATTCAGGGTTAAACGTCAAATCTATTCCACAATTTTAGCTGTGTCAGTCCACTACGGTATATCTACACTGTCTGAGGATGAATGGTATCGAATTAAAGCTGGTGGGCAATGCCCACCCCACGGTATAGCAAGGGTTTTGGCGATCCAAAAATGCACGCTTTTCAGTGCCATTGAGTCTTAGGATAGGGAAGTCAAGCTCAAAGTAGTACTTGGAGTCTTTATAACCAAGGGAAAATACCGATATGTCAATTGACTGGCAAACCGCCAAAACCTACGAGGATATTCTTTATCACAAAGCCGACGGTATCGCCAAAATTACCATTAATCGCCCCCACAAGCGTAACGCCTTCCGCCCTAAAACTGTTTTTGAACTCTACGATGCCTTTTGTAACGCCCGCGAAGACCAAAGAATTGGTGTTGTTCTATTAACCGGGGCGGGTCCTCACACCGATGGTAAATATGCCTTCTGTTCTGGAGGGGATCAAAGTGTTCGGGATAAGGCGGGATACGTTGGCGATGATGGCGTTCCTCGCTTAAATGTCTTGGACTTACAACGCCTGATTCGTTCGATGCCCAAAGTCGTGATTGCCTTAGTCGCTGGGTATGCCATTGGCGGCGGTCATGTCTTGCACGTTATCTGTGACCTAACCATTGCCGCAGATAACGCCATCTTTGGTCAAACGGGTCCAAAAGTCGGCAGCTTTGATGGTGGGTTTGGCGCTAGCTATCTCGCCAGAATCGTGGGTCATAAGAAAGCACGAGAAATTTGGTTCCTCTGTCGCCAGTATACGGCACAACAGGCGCTGGATATGGGTTTGGTGAACACTGTTGTCCCTGTAGACCAGTTGGAAGCGGAGGGGGTTCAGTGGGCAAAGGAAATCTTACAAAAAAGTCCTATTGCTATCCGTTGCTTAAAAGCGGCGTTTAACGCTGACTGTGATGGTCAAGCAGGCTTACAAGAACTGGCTGGAAATGCCACGCTATTGTACTACATGACGGAGGAGGGGGCAGAAGGGAAACAAGCGTTCCTGGAAAAGCGCCCTCCTGATTTCCGTCAATATCCTTGGTTACCGTAGTTTGACACTGTTCGTTAGGTCTTTCACTCGGTCGGGGCGGGTTTAGTCACTTATGGGTGAGGTCAGAAACGATAATGGTGAAACCCGCCCCTACACAAAGGCGGGTTTAGTCATATCTGGGTGAATCAGAAACCCTCTGTCAATAAATCTCAAAGTATTGATGGGCTTTGCGGTTTTGGCTTTGTGCAGCAAGCCCTACATAAATTGTCTCAAAGATTAAGATTGGGTTATCAAAAATTAATTAAAAGGAAATCCACTAAAACCATAACAACTCAAGGGTGAATTTTATGCCTTCACTGATCTGAATGGGTTCAATTGATGAAGGCTGTAAGTAACCTCTAACCAACTGATACTCTAGCCGAGTGCTATAAAAGGGAAATTACACAAGAGCAACTTTAGTTGCCACGTTTTCAGGGTTTGATGTCTGAACTTTTGTCGAGGGCGTCGGCTGGGAATGTCTCTGGGAGCAGTTTGTAGCTAAATCTTCTCTCAAAAGGCGTTGATCATCCAGCCATTGTTGCTCAAAACTTTCCCACGAGGGCGCAAAGGGTGGAAGGGCTAAGGAACAAGCTTTCCAATTGGCTTTAACGGGTACGCCAAGTTGCTGACACGTACCGCCGCGCCGTCCTTCAAGTTGGTAATAGCGACAAAACTGACAAGCAGACGTTGAGCATTTGAAGGTTTTCATTGGATGTCTTAAAAAATGAACGTTTAATTAGCTGCCTATATCTTCTCAATTTCCATTATTTTTTACTTAAACTATTGATATTTTATTTTTTCTTTATAATTGCTTTATATATGAACACATTTTCGCAAAGAAACGAAACAATCAGTTAAGCTTGGTCAGAAAAATGGTTAATTTTTGGTGAAACCTCATGGGGATCAAGCCCAAAGGATAGACCTAATGTATAGTTAGACACGAAATTTAAGCGAGACATTCAAACAAGAATGATAAGTTAAACCGATCTGACAGGTCAGCATTCATAAGCCCGGTCAAGGCAACCGCTAACCCTGCCACTGCTTAGTCGCACACAAGCCACAAACGTGCCAGCGTTTCAGTTCTCCTGGCGGTGTCGGACAATGGCATTGAGGACAAAGGGGTAAGTTTTGCGATCGCGCCTTAATTTTCGCCGCCCACTGTTCAAATGCCGTTTGGGGTGTAGGCTGTTCCACAGGGGGATCAGCAGGAGATGAAACCTCCGGTTCATCCACAAGGCTGGGATGTTCCGATTCCTCAGTCTGGGGTAAGGTTTGCTCTTGATACCACCATCCGGGCGAAAAACGGATAGTTTCTATCGGCGTGGACAATCGAGCATTAAGCTGTTTCAAGATAGAACGGCGTTTTAATGTCAGATCTTGAGACCAAACCGAACTTGACGTGGCAACATAAAGAATATTCCGGGATAGTGAATGGGGTCTAGTTTGCTGCGCCCTATCTGCACCCACAACCTCAGCCCAACAGTCGCGGATCTGTTGAAATTGCTGTTGACCTTGCCAAAACGGCTGATTATCCAGTGCTTCTACTATATGATTAAGAGATTTCAGCATGAGTATTTATGCTTCCCTATACAGCTATCCTAAACCAACACTATCCTTAAGTATCGTCTTCGTTGTCACAACGAGCCTCTAACTCAACCCTGCCGGATTAAACGGAAGTTCCCTTCATGAGCCAAAAAACCTCAGCAAAATCATCAACTCCTTCCTCCCCCCTGTCGATTAACCCTGCTTTGCAGACGGCTTTAGGTAGCCTAGACGTGCAACTCGAAGCCGAATTAGCTCGCTATCGACGCCAACGCCGAGGACGTGGTATCACATCTCCCCAACTACCGGGGCGTTACCCCAAACAGAAATCGGCAGTCAATCAGCTTGAGCCGACAACAGCGTCTCCTATTTCGATCGCCCCATCCGCCGATTCTACGAGTTCTCCCGGAAACATTGATCGGCAATCCGCTCAAGTGAGTGGTTCTCCCACACCAGAAAAGAGGGAATTCCCAGAGACTGAACCCACTCCACCCCTGTTTCCTCCCCTACCTAGCCAGGAAGCCCCCTTGGTGAAGACTCAGGAGCAAAGCGTTACTGACTTCCCCACCCTAGAGGAATCCCTAGAAGGGGACGGTAAATTAGTTGTCCCGACAACGGATCAGTCTCAACCAGAAGACTATTTAGAATCCTCAGAAAAATTACGGCAAACGTTAGCCGAACAGGAAACCCCAAAGGAATCCCAAAAACCCATAACGAATAGAATCCTCACTCCCCTTGGTGTCGGTTCGATTTTACTGTTGCTGGTTTCGAGTGCGACATTGACCTATATTTTTCGGACTAGCCTAGGGCTTGACTTCTTAGCAACTGAGACACCCACAACGGCTGAGAATTCAACAGCGACAACCGCTAATGGGGAAAATGAATTACTCGGCGTAAATAAACCTAATCTCGCCAGTGATGATGAATTCCCAGACGTGAATATCAATACACTCCCTAATCTGAAAGCCAATCCAACCTCTAGTCCAAGTGCTTCACCCATCGCCCCCATCCCCAATTCACCGCCTCCAGCAGCGGCTCCACCCACGGCTTCAGTCCTACCTTTACCCCAGTTACCGAATCCAGCCTCAAATTTACCATCAGCCCTTTTAACTCCTCCTACCCCACCACCTCCAACGGCGACGCCATCGGTGACACCAAATTCCTCACCCGCTCAACCCCAATCATCGACTAACAACTCCTCAGAAAAAGCGAATACATCCACCTCGGCTGCACCGAAGCCAAACAACGCCCCCTCCAATCTGAGTGATGAGTTCTATTATGTGCTGATTAACTCTAGCGATAGTAGTGTGTTGGAGACAGCCCAAACTATTGTCCCTGACGCCTACGTGGTGAACGTACCCGCAGGAACAAGGATTGCTATGGGTGCCTTTAAACTGGAGTCAGAAGCCAAAACCCTAGTCGAGAGGCTTAAGGAACAGGGTCTTTCTGCATCGATTTATAAACCTGATTGATTGGGGAACTCTGAACCGGGAACGGGGAACGGGCAATGACAGAATACATCAGACAAAGAAGCCTGAGATACCATGGTGATAAAGTTTTCCCCACCCCTAACTACAATGGAGAGCTGCTATGGGATTGATTGAGCGCATCGGGCGAGTGATTCGCGCCAACCTGAATAGCCTGATTGGACAAACCGAAGATCCAGAAAGAATTCTGGAACAAGCTGTGGACGATATGCAGCACGATTTAATCCAAATGCGGCAGGCTGTCGCTCAAGCGATCGCGTCCCAAAAACGTACAGAACGCCAAGCCTCCCAAGCTGAATCGACGGCTCAAGAATGGTACAACCGCGCTCAACTGGCACTGTCGAAAGGGGACGATAATTTGGCACGAGAAGCCCTAACTCGGCGACAAACTCATCAGCAAACGGCTCAAGCTCTCCAGGGGCAACTGGGGCAGCAACGTGAGATTGTTACTAAACTTAAAAAAGATATGAAGACGCTAGAGAGTAAAATCTCGGAGGCAAAAACGAAAAAAGACCTTTATATTGCCAGAGCGCGTTCAGCTCAAGCCTCAGAGAAAATTAACGAGATGTTAGGAAATCTCAACACAGGCGGGACTCTGAGTGCCTTTGAGCGCATGGAAGACAGAGTACATGAACTCGAAGCCCGATCCGAGGCGATCGCGGAACTCTCTAGTGGTGATGAATTGGAAAAGAAATTTAATGCCATAGAAAGTGGCAGTAACATTGATACAGAATTAGCCTCGATGAAAGCTAACCTAGGTGGTACAACGGAATCGGCACAATTACCGTCCGCTCAAGCCGGATCAGGTGGCAATGCGGAGATCGAGGCAGAACTGGAAAAACTGCGTTCTGATCTGGATAAATCCTAGTTGATGCCCACAGACGTGCCATGGCACATCCAAAGTATTATGAGAAATTGGGTTTCTGGTGAGGATGACAACGAAATATCAAGCTTTCACCCAAAGAAACCCGGTTTCTTGACCGATGTCCTAGCACTATTGAGCTGGAAGTTTTTACACTAGATAAATAGCCTCCTGTCTGAATACCATAATTTGATGAATGTTTCAATTACATTAACCCAGTGCTTTCTCCAAAAGGCAGGAGAGCCTCTATTCCACAAAATTGACCCCTGAGCAGGTTCCCAAGCTTAGAGCCTGCTTGATACTTAGTTTGTACATTCCGAGAGGATAAACAGCGTCATGGGACTATTCGATCGCCTGAGCCGAGTTGTCAGAGCTAATCTTAACGATATGGTTAGCAAGGCTGAAGACCCAGAAAAAATTCTGGAGCAAGCCATTATTGACATGCAAGAAGATCTGGTACAACTGCGCCAAGCCGTTGCCCGATCCATTGCCACCCAAAAACGTACCGAGCAACAATATAATAAAAACCAATCCGAAGCCAATAACTGGCAGCAACGCGCCCAACTTGCCCTGCAAAAAGGGGATGAAACCCTAGCCCGGGAAGCACTCCAGCGCAAAAAATCCGTCGCTGAAACAGCAACCGTACTCAAAGGTCAGCTTGAACAGCAAACGGCTCAAGTAGACACCCTGAAGCGTAACCTAATTGCCTTGGAAAGCAAAATTTCTGAGGCGAAGACCAAGAAAGATATGCTCAAGGCACGGGCGAGCTCTGCCAAAGCCAATGAGCAGTTACAAAGTACCCTTGGTCGTTTGGGAACTAGCTCGGCAATGGGGGCATTTGAGCGGATGGAAGACAAAGTGATGGAACTCGAAGCCCGTTCCCAAGCGGCTCATGAGTTGGGTGGTGCTGACTTAGAAAATCAATTTGCTGCCCTAGAATCGGGGAGTGATGTTGATGATGAGTTGACGGCAATGAAAGCCCAGTTATCCGGTGGTTCTGTCTCTCAGCCAGCTTTAGAAGGCACATCAGAGCAAAAAACCGACTCGGGTGCTGCCCCCCAATCCGAAGTTGACGACGAATTGGAACAACTGCGAAAGCAAATCGACAATTTGTAAGCATTAGGCGTCATCAACAATCCGAGAGACGCGCCATGGCGCGTCTCTACATCATAATCATGACATTTCCTTTGATGTTTTCTTGCGATCGCCTGAAGGCTTAGACTGATCGAGAGAACCTGAAAAAACGGGCTGACTGACTGATCATCTGACAATGGCTAATCATTGTCGAGAGGCGGTGAGTCTCGCTAGAGTAGTCATTTGTGTTTATGGAGGGTGTTGTGAGTAACGTACTTGAGATTACCGATCAGGAGTTTGAAACCGAAGTTTTAAAAGCCGACAAGCCAGTGCTAGTGTATCTTTGGGCAACTTGGTGTGGACCTTGCCGCCTGGTCTCGCCCTCGGTGAATTGGATTGCGGAAAATTATAGCGATCGCCTGAAAGTGACTAAGATGGAAGTTGATCCAAATCCCGTTACTGTGAAGCAGTATCACGTCGAAGGAGTCCCCTCACTCTTACTCTTTAAAAATGGAGAGGTTGCCCAGTTCCATGAAGGTGCTATTGGGAAGCAAAAGTTGCAGGAAATGATAGACAACCAGCTTTGAGTCTTTTCGGTTGTAGGGGTGGGTTTCACCATTATCATTTTTTGCCACAAAAATGTCACTAAACCCGCCCCGTCTGAATTGATGCCCTGTTCCCTGTTCCCTGTTCCCTGTTCCCTGTTCCCTGTGCAATAACTAAACCATGCAGTTTGCTCAACGTTTACAACCCCTGCAAGCCAATGTGTTTGCCGATATGGATCAGGCAAAGGCAAAAGCTAAAGCCTTGGGTCAAGATATTATTGACCTATCTTTGGGTTCCTCTGATTTATCGGCATCGGATCACGTCGTTGCGGCGATTGAAACCTCGCTGCATGACCCTAGCACTCATGGTTACTTACTGTTTCATGGGACACAAGCGTTCCGTCAGGCTGTAGCTAAGACGTATACTCAACGATTTGGTATTTCGGTTGACCCAGAAACGGAGGTTCTGCCTCTAATTGGTTCCCAAGAGGGAACGGCACATTTACCCTTAGCGATTCTCAACCCGGGTGATTTTGCCTTGTTGCTTGATCCAGGTTATCCGTCTCATGTCGGTGGGGTTTATTTGGCAGGGGGTCAAATCTATGCCATGCCTCTGTTGGCAGAAAATCAGTTTTTACCTGTTTTTGAAGAGATTCCCGCCTCTGTCCTTGCCCAAGCTAGGATGATGGTGTTGAATTATCCTCATAATCCCACAAGCGCGATCGCACCGTTATCGTTTTTCCAGAAAGCGGTGGCTTTTTGCCGTCAGCATGACGTGGTTCTGGTTCATGATTTTCCTTATGCTGACTTGGTATTTTCTCCAGATGGGAAAGCACCTGCGAATCTTAACGCCCTAGCGCCCTCAGTTTTACAAGCTGACCCCAATAAAGAAATCTCAATTGAATTTTTTACTTTTTCTAAGTCCTATAATATGGGCGGCTTTCGCATTGGGTATGCGATCGGAAATGCTCAACTGATTAAGGCACTGCGCCAAATCAAGGCAGTGGTGGATTTTAACCAGTATCGCGGAATTTTAAATGGTGCGATCGCGGCACTACAGGGAAATCAAGATGGTGTGCAAGCGATGGTGGCTACGTTTCAGAAACGGCGGGATGCGTTTGTGCAAGCGTTAAACCGTATCGGTTGGCAGGTTCCACTTCCCCAGGCGACGATGTATGTTTGGGCAAAATTACCCCAACCTTGGGATCACAATTCGATTCAATTTTGCAGCCAGTTAGTAGAAGAAACTGGAGTGGCGGCATCACCAGGGGCAGGTTTTGGTAAAGCTGGGGAAGGATATGTCCGCTTTGCTTTGGTGCATGAACCTGAGGTGTTAGAAATAGCCGTGCAGCGAATAGCGGGATTTATGCGATCGCATAAGTAGTGCTACTACTTGATCAGAGGGCAAATACTGTACCTCACGAACTTCTTTCTTGTACTGAGTCTGATGAGGTTGAATAGCTTTGTCCCACATTTCTGGGTGAACAGTCCAAAAGTATGAATCAGTGTGCTGATCCAGTACAGACGCAGGAACAGACGCAAGGGCTTGACTACCTAAGACAACTGAGGCGGCAATAATGGATAAACCTAGTGATTTGAGTTTGAGCATTGCCGGAAATCGTTACGCTTCTCTACCAGTCTGCTTTTTCTCTGGGTGAAGTGTTAGCGATCGCTCTCTACTTCTTGAAGCGAATGTTGGCTTCATAATACCCCCCATCCAGGCAGGATGCGCCCATTTGATAAATGCCTGGATAGTTATCATATTCGACAAAACCTAGATCGATGCCGCCTTGTGGATTGGTTGGACTCCCTTTAATATCTGGATCTAATCCTGCTCTTAAAAATACTTGATCAACATAATTCAAAACATTATCCGTTTGACATAACCCTATAAGGAACTATTTGAGACGGTTTAACGAAAGAATCACGAGTTCAGGCTACGACAGAATCAGGTTTTCAGCTTACGTCGAACTCTGGTTACTTTGTTTGTCGCCATTAGGTCGATCACCCAACCGCACTAGCTCGTTTTTTTTTCAAAAAACTCTCCAATCACCTCGTCGTCGGGGGATTGGACTTGAAAAGCTTGCAGAAGTAAAGCTAGTAGCTTTGCGTGTGTGGGGGGGGAGCGGATGTCAGATCGCCAAGCGACTTGTCGGGATGGTTTTCCAGCGATATGTGGACAGACTGACAACCGTTACAAACAATTGGTGCGATTTTTGCTTTGATTGCGGATTCTGCAATTTATGATTGTAGGTCTTCCCAGATGAGAGCTAAGTTGATGAGTTATTTCTACCAAGCTGCTCTAGATATAACAGTTGCTTGGCAAAGGGAGAACGTTCACAGTTTGTAAATCCCAATCTTAAGTAGCTTCTTTTAAATTCTTCAAATCCAGGTCTATTATTGAGAATGGCATAGGGGTTGATAAAGACTTTAGAATTTGCCCCGTACAGAAGATATTTGTTGCAAAAGTAGTTGGATTGTTCGTAGCCATAGGGGATAAAGCGACTCGCAAGAAGAAAAATTCTATCGTTCCTATAAGAGACTAATTCAGAGAGGTTAGAATACCTTTCTAGGTCATAGTCTTCATAGTAACCAAATGTTATTAAAAAAACTGGTCGCTTTTCTTTAATAGCTCTCATGAGCATAGATAATTTACCTGTGTCTATTCCTAGCTCATCTCCATCCTGACTATCAAAATGTCCGCAATAACCTGCTTTACTAACAATATGAGTTTGAATATAAATCGAGCCTTGTGATATTGTAAATACTGGCTGTTCTGGCATTGGTGTGTTATTTAAAGGCGGTTTATAGTGATTTATAGCCTGTCTTTCCAATCTAATTAAAACTTTTCTAAGGTCTGTAATTTTTGCCAATAAATCATCGGTTAACAGCCGATATCGAATGACAGCGTTCTCAATATTCTCGAACTGTGCTTGACGATGATGATTTATATGTCGATTCTTTAAGTTACATGACAAACCGATATACATTACTGGACAGACAGAATTACCTATATAGTAAATGCCGGGTTTAGGCGGCAGTTCCCTACGTAAACTATAGGATAGAATTGCCATCCTCTCGTAGTTAAGATTTATTTTCATGAGTGGGAACCAGATTATCTACAAAGAGTTTGCAAACATAAATTTTTTAAGCAAATATACAGCAGATTTCAGGTAAATGAGGTAAACCTACATAGTACTAATACTTAATCACAGGGCAAATACTGTACCTCACAAACTTGCAATACGCTGTATGGTTGAAATGTACGTTATTTGCTCCAACAAATTCAGCAATTCAACCCTGCTGATGTGAAAGGCTACCATCGGTTTTACCAGGCATCTGAGCAAGTGTTTCAAAAGGGATTACCCCAGCGAGTGGGGACTCCTTTTAACTGTCACTTGAATCATATCTTGTCCAGAGTGGAAGCATAAGCTGTCCAAAAAACTGTGATTATTTTTCGCGATCGCATAAAGTAACGATAGGGCTTGGCTCGTGTGAACACACCGAAGTCCTAATCGCTACAAGCCTTATAGGATAAGAGGTTCAGCCATCCGAGTCGAAGGTTGTACCCAGTACGCTTTTTGCCTATCACCGCTCAAACCCTTACTGGATGGGGTTTTCAACTAGGTGTAGTACATCCGCACGGGGGGAACTTCAGCTTAACGGCGAGTTCTTGAGCCTTTAGCTTGACAAATATCACGAGATAGGGTAATTTCCGGATGCGGACGTTCAAAAACGGGATGATTTTCAAGGCGATCGCACGCCATCCGCAGCCCAGTTTGCCAATCTTGCGGTTCTGGTAAAATCCGCACATCCCACAAGCGTACTGTTTTATCCTGGCTACCACTGGCAAGTCTCTCACCATCCGGACTAAACGCCAGCGATCGCACTGCACCTTGATGTCCCCGTAACGGTTTACCCCGTAACTGACCCTGAGAATTCCATAAGCGAATTGTACCATCCCCACTACCACTGGCGATCGTTTCCCCATCTGGACTAAACGCCACCGCAAAAACGACTCCCTGATGTCCTCGCCAAGGTGCACCAATCAACTCACCTTGACGATTCCATAAGCGTACCGTTCCATCTCGTCCCCCACTAACAATCCTCTCACCATCCGGACTAAACGCCAGGTCAAAAACCACACCCTCATGTCCCCGGAATGGTTGACCCAACAGTTGACCCTGACGATTCCATACGCGAATCGTACCATCCCCACTCCCACTAGCAATGGTTTCTCCATCCGGACTAAACGCCACTGTAAAAACGACTCCCTGATGTCCCATAAACGGTTGACCGATGGGATTACCTTGGCGATTCCACACCTGAACGGTTCCATCTTTCCCACCACTGACCAGAAATTGACCATCTGGACTCCAAGCTATTGAGGTGATCCAATCTTGTCCAAAAAACGGCTGACCCAGGGGTTGACCTGGAACCGTCCACAAGCGAATTTTACCATCCTGGCTACTACTAGCAATCACCTGTCCCTGGGGACTAAAAGCGACTCCTGTCACCTCATCTTTATGTCCAGGTAAGGATTGACGAATTAAATTATCCTGTCGCGTCCACAGATGAACTAAACCATCCTCCGTTCCACTGACCAAGATTTGATTATCAGGATGAAAAGCGACAGCATTAACCCCTGATTCGTGGTCTAAGCGATCGCGTTCTCTAGCTACCTCAATTGCCTGCCAAAGACTAGACGTAATCCGCTGATCGACTTGCTGAAATTTAGCATAACTTTGACCCGTTGTTTCAATTGCCAGTAATAATCCCTTAATCGGTTCCACCGGGAGCAAGTTTTGGACAGTAGCGGCATTTTTATACAAGTGTTCCCGTTGAGCAATCTGTGCCGTTTTATACCATCGGCTCATCCCCATCCCCGTGGTCAGACTCAATAGCGCGATCGCGAAAATTAATCCTCCCCTAGCTAAACCTCGTCGCGTTCCTTTGTGCTGGAGACTTTGTTGAATTAGGTCTTGTCCTAACGTAGATAAATGGAGATGATCTCGATAATACTCTGCCTCAGTTAGGGTTAACTCTGATAACATTCGCTTCGGTTTTCCTTGAGTTTGCCACTCAATCGCCGCTGCTTCAATTTGGCGCTGGAGTCTCATCCCGTGGCGTTTTTCTTCGACCCATTGCTGAAGTTTTGACCAATGCTGAATTAGGGCTTCGTGAGCAATCGTTACCAGGGTTTGGTTCCATTTTCCGGAGTGAGTAACAATTAAGCCAGCATCGATTAATTTTTGCATTACGGCTGTTACCGCTTTCGTGGAATGGCGATCGCCAATAAAATCGTTTACCGCATTTGTTGTAGAGACGTTGCATGCAACGTCTCTACATGGCGCTGTGTTCCCAGACATAGTAAGAGACGTGCCATGGCACGTCTCTACAGATTTGAATCGGTTTCTAGACTTTACTTGAAAACTCAGGATTAACTCAGACGGGTCTACTTTTTGCTCCGTAACTTGACCATTTTCACTGAACTGAATTAACGCAAAAAAAATGTCTTTGGCAATTTGTTGCTCATTAGCCGACAACGATTGATAAACACGGTTGGCATGTTTTTCGATTGCCCCTTCCAACCTACCCCAACGATAATATTCGGCTACCATTAACCGATCCACTGGACGCCTTTGCCACAGTTGAGTTAACATAAACTGGAGTAACGGTAAACTGGCAGCATCCTCTAAATCTAAGAGGAGTTGAGTGACTAAATCTGACTCAATCTCTACACCCACTTGCTGGGCGGGTTTAATAATAGCGGTTTTCAATCCTTCCCTGGTCATTGGCGTTACCGTCACCATCAGCGCCTGAATTTTTTGGACTAATTCGGGATAATTTGCACAATGACTTAAAAAATCTGTTCGCATCCCGATAACCAGACAAAGTTGATTATCGGTACGGTCTAGTCCACCCAACAAACAATCAAAAAACTGTTGTCGTTCGGTTTCATCCTGACAACAAGTAAACACCTGTTCAAATTGATCCACCACCAGCACTAACCGCTGCTTTTCAGCCATTGTCCGCCCCACAATTCCTAATCCTACCGCCCCCATTTGGATCAGTTTCATGGTTTGGGCAAACTGGTAGTCGCGTTCTGGGTTATGGGGATTGATAAAGGATCGGGCTAAATTCTGGAGAGGATGTTCACCGGGTTGAAAAATTAAAGTTAGCCATTCCTGAGTTCCTGATAAGTGTTGTCCCCGTTGAAGCTGATGCAAAAGTCCGGCGCGAATTAGCGAAGATTTGCCACTACCACAGGTTCCGATTACCGCCAGGAAATTGTTGGTGCGGATATGTTCGAGGAGTTCATCGGTTAACGTCTCTCGCCCATAAAAATACTGGGGATCTTCATTTTTGTAGTCAAAATAGGCTAAACCTTTATAAGGACAAAACCGTTCCGGTGCGCTGGGGGGTAAAGCGGGTAAAGTTTCTGGATCAGTTTCACGGGTACGGATTAACAGAATCGGCTTCCCGGCGTTAGCAAAAATTAGGGGTGGGGATAATTGATTAATTAATTCTACCAGGGTATAGTTCGTCACCCAGCCAGGGGGATGCTTGCTGGAATCGAGTCCTAATAATAGAATGGACGCTAACTGACTGTAATGATTCGATTCATCAGTCCGATTAAGCTGTAGTGTTTGTTCTTTGTCTCCCCATTTCCCCCTCTCCCCATCCCTTTCTGACTGACAGGTGGCGATAAAACAACGACTGTATCCCTGACCCCGATATCCCGGATCAGCTTGGGTGAGGTCAAATCCTTCATCGTTACAATAGCAATCTAACCAAATAATTTGCTCTCGAACTGGGCTTTGTTGCAACAAATCACGCAGCCATGACAGAGATAATCCCCAGTTACCGCGATTTGGGTTAATATCGCTGGTGGCTAAAAAACTGGTTGGTCTATCTTGGTTTTTGCAGAGTCCATAGCCAGAGAAATACAGCAGAACCGTATCGGGAATTGTGTTTCCTTCGGGTAACAAGAGTTGGACGAGTGCGGCTTCAAGTTGAGTCAGGGGAACTCGAATCGGGGTGGTTGAATCGACAGGAGTGTTAAAAGCCGGAATCCGCCTGACTTCGACATTACCGCGATCAATCAGGAGTTGCGCGATCGCATCTGCATCCTTCGCTGGTAATGTCAAGTTTTTCAGGTGCTGAGTATCGTAAGTATTAATCCCAACGATCAAAGCCTGTCGATTCATAAGGAGTTGTCAATCCCTGTCAGCAGCATCCCGTTTTCCGGGCGTATTTAACTGATTCAGAGATTTTGCTCCTAGTCAGGACAATTCGGGGAGTTACTTAGGGGATAAGAAATTCTGTTGAATCGGGATGAAATTCGACCCTACAGGCGGACACATTTTCCCATTATGAAGTAATACTCTCAGAAAACTACTGTATTTGTCAAGAGTTCCAATAGAAATAATTTTCCCAAAACTAGCGTTAAACAGAAACTGTAGGGGCGCACAGACGTGCGCCCTCTCCTGTGATCATTGCATCGGCATCATTGATGAAAATCGCCGGAATTGGATGTTCCTGGAACGGGTTAACCGTGGCGCGATCGCATAGCTATGCTTAAACTAAAGGGTCTTTATTTCTGTTTTTTTATAGTCCTTATTGTATCAATGGTGCGTTAGTGTTCGCGCAGCGTTCCCGTTCGCGCAGCGTTCCCAAAGGGTAGGGTAGCGTAACGCACCCTACATTATTAGAGTTAGAGTACGTAAAATTGTCTCATTTATCCCTTAATCTAAGGTCGGAAATTACTCAAATTGACTGTGTTACTATTTCAAGACTTTCATCCCCTAGTTGCGATCGCAACCACTCCTACCGCCGCCCAAACCCTACAGCCTCTGTGCCATAGCGCCGGGGCGACGTTGTGGCTTCCTGAGTCTCTTCATCCCTCTGAACAGAACAATATTCCCACAGTATCGTTCTATCAGGGTTCTCTTAAATCCCATATCGCCTCCCTCTGGCAAACGCATCGCGCTTTTATTTTTGGATTAGCAACGGGGGCGGTGGTGCGCCTGATTGCCCCGCTTTTACAGGATAAATCCTCTGATCCTGCGGTTGTCGTTGTCGATGAAACCGGACAATTTGTAATTAGTTTATGCAGTGGACATCAAGGGAAAGCCGATCAACTGACGAGGATGATTGCTTTGCAACTAGGGGCAACGCCTATTTTAACCGGGGGTTCTACAGGGTTAAATTTACCTGCTGTCGATATGGTAGGCATTCCCTTTGGTTGGCAACGGGGAGAGGGAGATTGGACAGGTGTCAGCGCCGCCGTAGCTAAAGGTGAACGGGTTAAGGTAATGCAAGAGGTGGGTTCGACGTTGTGGCAAAATCATCTCCCCTCAGGACATCCCTTTGTTTTCGATGCTGATGAAGAGACAGTTGATGTTAATTCAGCCAATTCCCAATCAATTAATGCCCGAATTTGGATTAGTTTTACTCAGCGTCGCTTTTCTGCAACCTCTGATCTGCCCAAGGTACAATGGCATCCACGGATATTATGGGTGGGGATTGGGTGTGAACGGGGAACCTCCAGAGAATTAATCGAAACGGCGATAATTCAAACCTGTCAACGGCATCATCTAGCTATTGGTGCGATCGCGGGAATTGCCACGATTGATATTAAAGCTGATGAAGTAGGATTGGTGGAATTTTGTCAAGCCCACAATTTGCCCCTGCGAACCTTTCCGGCTGAGATTTTGCGATCGGTAACGGTGCCTACGCCATCAACGGTGGTGAATCAGGCAGTGGGTAGTCCCAGTGTGGCAGAAGCCGCCGCCTTGCTATGTAGTCAGCGCTTTAGCGCTTCTGGCACTAAAGTGCCGACTACGAACCTACTGGTAAAAAAACAAATTGTGCGGGCAGATGATCAACCGGGGGCGGTGACGGTGGCGATTGCTGTGGCGGAACAAGAGTATACGGGGAGAATTGGACAACTGTTGTTGGTGGGTATGGGACCCGGACAGTTAGACCAAATAACGCCAGCCGCAAAAACGGCACTCTCTCAGGCTGATGCGGTAATCGGTTATTCTCTCTATATTGATTTAATTTCCCCGATTCTGCATCCCGGACAAATTATTGAATCTCTGCCAATTACCCAGGAACGCCAACGGGCGCAACGGGCGATTGAGTTAGCCCAGTGGGGATTAACGGTGGCGGTTGTGTCATCGGGGGATTGTGGGATTTATGGGATGGCGGGATTAGTGTTAGAGGAACTAAAAGCCCAAGATTGGGATGGGAAGACACCAAGGGTACAAGTCTTTCCCGGAATTACCGCCCTGCAAGCAGCGGCGTCTCGCGTGGGTGCGCCCTTGATGCATGATTTTTGTGCAATTAGTTTAAGTAACCTGCTGACGCCTTGGGAGGTGATTGAAAAGCGCTTAAATGCTGCCGCCCAAGCCGATTTCGTCATTGCTTTGTATAATCCGCGATCGCGCACCCGCATCGAACAACTGACAATCGCCCATCGTATCTTACTTCAATACCGTTCTCCCCAAACCCCAGTCGCGATCGTGCGATCGGCTTATCGAGAGGATGAAGAAATCACCCTTTCCACACTTGACAAATTACTCGATATTCCCATTGACATGCTGACCACTGTACTCATTGGCAATCAAAGTACCCGTCTTCACGGAGATTGGATGATTACACCACGGGGATACTCTACTTAGGGTCTGCTGAATAAGTGGTGTAGTGAGGGGGAGCGGGGGAAGCCGGGGAAGCCAATGTAGAGACGTGCCATGGCACGTCTGGAAGCTGGGGGAGCAAGGGGAAAACCCAAGCCATTAGAATACCCTCCCCTTGACAAGGAGAGGGTTAGGGAGATGTCAAGTTAAGGTATTACAAATTTTTGACCTTGACACCAATGGAAATGGATATATTGTGTCCCCACGCTGTCTCACAGAGACATCAAATAGGCTTACATGATGCCTAATGCGTGCAGAACTCCTTGACCCGAAAAGTATTCAACGAATAGGGCAATAATGAAGCCTAGCATGGCTAGACGACCATTCCAAATTTCGGCTTGGGGGCTAAAGCCAAATTTCCAAGCATTGCGTTCTTCGGGACTGGTGAGGGTTTCGGGTGCTGGTGTATTTGATGGGTTTGTCATAGTGCAATTCTCCGCTTAAGTTATCTATAATTGCCTTTGTAAACAAATGTAACATTGATTGAGGCTAACGTTATCCCTCTTAGGTAAGACACTCCTGGATTATTGAGCCTCGTTCCTAGAACACCCGTCTATAGTCAAGATGTTGAAACTGTTTCCTGTGACACACCGAGCGAAGTCGAGGTGTTCCCTGTTCCCTCCCCTCACCATAAAACTTATTCAGCAGACCCTATTTAGTTCTGTTGATTGCTGCCAATCGGGTAATCGAGCATCCTGTGTCTGCCGTTGAGAAACAACTATCCTTTGCAACACTCTAAAATTCTCTAAAAATGCCATGTCTTCGATATCAATCTGGGGTTGTTGGCAAAGATCGACATACCGTCGAGCGTTTAAGGATAACCAGAGTTCTAAATCACTTAACATTGACTTCAGCCTAAACTTTTTATCAGTTTAGCTTTGTATATTCGAGAGGAATAGGGAATATTTTCGGATATTTTACTCACTAAATTAAGAGGAACCTGGTAAAAATACGTAAGCAAATACTTGGGCAATTAATCTACCCGTAAGGAGTAAAGTTAATTCTGAGCAATTCCCCGCTCGTAGAAAAGCTTATTCTATCCTTGAACAGACTTGCCCACCCTACATAAAATCTAATCAGGTATCATTCCTCACCATTAACAGGCAATAGATGAGGGTAGGATAGGGACAGGCTAACTACTGAATGTTTTTATCTCCGGTTCTCTCACCGGATTTACTAGCAAATTAAACAGCCTTTGTCAAGACACCCCCATCTGGAGCTTGATAAAATCAATCACGGTTGCTAATCCGTCCTGAGTCTTTAAATTCGTAAATACAAATGGCTTATCACCTCGCATCTTTTTGGCGTCTCGTTCCATAACACCCAAATCAGCCCCAACCATTGGCGCTAGGTCTATTTTATTAATCACCAATAAATCCGATTTGGTGATTCCGGGTCCACCTTTGCGGGGAATCTTGTCACCGGCGGCGACATCTATCACATAAAGGGTCAAATCGACGAGTTCTGGGCTAAAGGTGGCGGCTAGGTTATCCCCCCCACTTTCTAAGAAGACTACATCTAAGGGGGTGAACTTCTGTTCTAACTCTTCAATTGCCGCCAAATTCAGGGATGCATCCTCCCGAATCGCCGTATGGGGACAACCTCCCGTTTCCACACCCCGGATGCGATCGCGCTCTAATGCTTGAGAGTTTACCAGAAACTGGGCATCTTCCTGGGTGTAAATGTCATTGGTGACGACAGCGATTTGATAGGATGCCCGCATTGCCTTGCACAAAGCATCCAATAAAGCGGTTTTTCCGGAACCCACCGGTCCTGCAATACCAACGCGGAATGTATTCATCAACCGTGTTTGAGATGTGATTTATTAACTATAAATTTACTATTATTTTTACGGCTTTTCTGGTCTTCGAGTTATGTTCACTCAGATGGCATCACATCATGAAAGAGGCGATAGTCGATAATCCGCCGCCCATCTTTTGTTCATTGACGTTGGCGAAGGTATCCGGCGATAGTTACGTCACCAGACAAGTATACATCCTGAATCATCTTGAAATAGTTGGATATTTAGGACTTGCTGCACAAAGGAGACACCCATATCAATCAATGCTTTGATCCATATTGACGTCCATAAGTAGAAGCGATCGAGAAAAACCATCAGGAAATAGGGGTCTTTGTAAAACGTTCCGTGTGCGAGAATATTGCGGCGGAATTGTGCTGCCCAGTTTGGTGATGTATTGAGTTTAGGTTTAACTTCAATATCGAGAATTCGTTGACCATTACGGTTATAAACTGACAAATCCCAGTCATCATTCCCCTGAGTAGAAAAACTAGGATATTTAATCGGCTTGGGTACTAAGTTACCTTTCATTTTGTTTTTGCTGCAAACGTTACTATAGTAATCCTAGCTTAGATGATCTAGATAGTTCTTTACCAGTCGTTTGTAGTGAGGGCTTCAGCCCTCTCCAGCTAGGCGTTAGAGAACTAAAGTTCTCACTACAAACAAATTAGGTGTGCCACGCCAGTAGGGATGCGATCGCACTCAAAAATGTCGGGCTGAAAGGGTTGAGCTGGGCGGGTTTTGTGGAAAGATGATGGGTGACTCCATTAATTTTATCCCTAAACCCGCCCCTACATTGGATTTTCTGTCCCGATATCAGATGTTCCGATTAACCGGAAACCTGAGAACAAAACTCACCGGATTGTTAACCGCGATCGCACCTCAAAAATGTTGGGCTGAAAGGGTTGAGCTGGGCGGGTTTTGTGGAAAGATGATGGGTGACTCCATTAATTTTATCCCTAAACCCGCCCCTACATTGGATTTTCTGTCCCGATACAGCAGATTTCTGATGAGGTAAGTAGGTTGGTGGAAATAAACTCAACTAGATTAAGTTATGTAAACAAAGCTCAAACCCTTACTGTTCCCTGTTCCCTGTTCCCTGTTCCCTAATCTCCACCGCTAACTTTAATTGTGTCCACCTACTTACAGCCTTAAGCAAGATACCCGATTTCTTCAAGAAGTCAGGGATCTGTCTGTGTACGACAAACTCTTAAGCCTGGGAACTGGTAAACTGATCTCCCTTTTCCTCATAGCTGAAGCCTTGTTTTTCACGAACGATCGCTAAACCTTCTTGCAGTGCTGTCAAGCGATCGCCCATCCAGTGATGTCCAGGAATTAAGCCAGCAATGCCTAACTTTTCTAACCGACTTTTTATCTTCCCGGTTGCGCCCACAACAATCACCTCTCGTCCTTCATCGATCGCCTCTTGAATCGCATTTTCGATCGCCAAGGAAGACGTTACGCCCAGGATAGGAACTTCACCTAAATCGACAATCAAAACATCATAATTAGCAATAGCGTTGTGTTCTCTGGAAATCGCTTTGGCGACACCAAAAATCATCGGTCCACTCAGATGGAACAGTAAAACTCGCCCATTCGCCACATCTAAAATGTGCTTTTCCTCATCAGTGAGAACAATCTGATCATCCGCATCAGTAATAGCTTTAACTGCATTTGATTGTAATTTTGATAGGTTTTCGATGGTTAATATATTCGCGATAAATACGCCAACGGCTACAGCGATCATTAAATCCACAAACACCGTTAGCAGTACCACACCATAGACAATCCCCGCTGCTTTCCAAGAGATTTTGTGAACCCGCTTGAGAAAGCCCCAATCAATGATATTAATCCCAACTTTTAAAACAATTCCCGCTAAGACAGCAAGGGGAATTGTAGAGGTTAAAGGAGCCGCCCACAACACCACGATGAACAGCACTAAAGCACGGCAAATACCCGATAACGCCGTGCGTCCACCCGCTTGGATATTCACCACCGTCGCTGTTGTTGCTCCAGAACCCGCGATTCCACCACATAAACCTGTAACTAAATTAGCAACACCTTGACCGACTAATTCTTTGTTCGATTTGCAGTCTTGTCGAGTCAGACTTTCCGACACGAGACAGGTTAATAGGCAATCAATAGAACCTACCGTCGCCAACACAATTGCATTAACGAACATTAACCGCGCATTTCCGGGTGTAAAAGCAGGCATTTGTAGCTCAGGTAAACCCGGTGTAATTTCTCCAATCGTGCCGATTGTGCGAATCTCAACACCACTAAAGAAAATCAGCGAAATGGCTGTCCCAATCACTAAAGCCACTAATTGGGGTGGCATCACTTTTTTAAATTGGGACGGGTACAAGAACAGAATCGCTAAGGTGATGGCTCCTAAAATCGTTTCCCACGGATCGATATTCGTGATTAAAGTAGGCAGATTTTGAATTACACTCAAGACACCCCCTGCAGGTGTTTCTTGTCCCAAAAAAGGAGCCAGTTGCAGAAAAATCAGAATCACGCCAATTCCGGTCATAAATCCGGAAATGACGTTATAGGGCAACATGGTAATATATCGCCCCAATCGTAATACCCCAAAGATGATTTGAAAGACTCCTGCCATCATCACCACAGTAAATGCCAGGGCGAGATAATTGTCCGGATTATTCACTTGAAGTCCAGCAATTACGGCGGTTAAAATAACCGTCATTGGACCAGTTGGTTCAGAAATCAGGCTCGGTGTACCCCCAAATAAAGCGGCAAAAAATCCGACTAAGATTGCCCCCCATAAACCCGCCGCCGCACCAGCGCCTGAAGCGATTCCAAAGGCTAGTGCCATGGGTAAGGCAACAACAGCCGCCGTCAACCCGCCAAAAATGTCTCCTTTTAGGTTACGAAAGTGGATTTGATTGGTTATTTGCATGAAATATTTTTCTCGATTAACAAATCAAAAATCAAAGTTACCCGAAGTAATAAGTTATAAGTCAAAAATTACCGTTGAACCAGCATGTTTAGGGACACGACATATCGTATCCCTAGCCTAAGCATGGTTGGTGCATAAGTCCTAATTTATTGCTGATGAATACCCACAAGGAAACTTATGATTTCCATAGAGTATACCATGGTATTGCAATAAAACTATAGGTTTTCTCAGAAAGCGCTGAAGGGGCACTACTTGTTGTGCCCCTACGATGGAGATGTCCAAAACCCAAGACTATTCGGGCTGAGAGGGTGACAAGGGACTTGAGGGTACTACTGGGTGTCGGGTGTCACCCCTTCAGCTATTCGGGTTTACTCACTCGCTTTAACAGCACCGCTTGAGAATCGGCTAACTCAAAGCAGCGTAAATCTGCCAAGTGATCACCACTATCCAAACCCGGAGACGCGATCGCGACTTGCCATTCACTCATATCCAATTGCAGCCAGTCTCCCACGGTAACCGTCATTGGTGTTCCACCCATGTGCGCTACCATGGCGATTTGTTGATCATGATCATCAGGATTACTGCGAACCCCGTAATATACCGTCCGTTCCTCATCACTGATTTTGTTGAATCGATCAATTCCAGCTAAATTGTGACCTAACCAGGGATGAGCATGGCGGAAACGACGCAAGCTAAGGTTATACTGAGTTCTTACCGAATCAAGCTTGTCCTCATAGTGAGAGACATTACACAGTTCGTAACAGTCTTCCATGAACATCAACGCGAATGACTTGAGCCGTTCCAGGGTCAACGCTTTCAAGAAACTCACCATTTCTGGCTTATTCAACTTTTTCAGCTGTTCAATATCACACTGATCCGTATTGTCTCCCAAACAGAACTGGCAAGCTTGAACCACTTCGGCAAGATTGTAATCCTTTTCAGTCATGGCAACTTGCAGCGCCCTGCCAAACTCCCGCAATTCCTCTAGCTGACTAAATCCCAAGGACTTCAACCGACTGAAACTTTCCGGTGCGTCATAGAGTTCTGGCGTCACTTGCCAATCCAAGAAGCCAATTTCCTCAGAAACCACCTTGACCCCATAGCGTTCATCGGTATTGCGGAAAAACATCCACGGGGCGTGCATTGTCGCATTGATAAAGTCCATAGGCAATCCCGGACTGAACCCATACACCCACAGCGTCACCGCCGGGTTATCATAAGCATTGTTTAACACCTCTGGCAGCGTACTGCCTAAATTCCAATTAATCTGGGCATCAAGAGAAATTTGATTACCTCGACGCACGGTATCATGATTGCCACAACCCGTGATCCAATGATCTCCTTCAAAAATTACCTCACAAACCCGCCGCCATTTGAGATCCCAAAACTTTTCCAAGGCTGGGGTGTTATGGGCAAAAATCAGGGGTCCCCATTGGAACGATTCCGGTTTCAGGTTAATTAATTCCCGGTATGTCGAGATTTCTTCCCATCCTTCAGCGGGCCACGGACGACCATCTTCAAAAATGGTGAATAAGAGTCGTTGATGCCCTTCAATATCCTGAACCACATCACTCATCGCCAGCAGATAGGCGTCATCATATTCCACCAGTCCAGACAGAGGATTAAAGAAACGGAAATCTTGACCCCCATCAATCCGTACCCCATCAGCGCCCGTGTTAATTTTACGCCGCTGCATTTCCAAAAACATCGCCCGTACCGTCGGTAACTGATGGTTCAAGTCTTGACCGTACATATTCGGACCTTTGAGGAACTGGCGATGCAGGAGTAACTCCGATTGGTTATCCGCATGACCATACACCAGGTCATAGATAATTTGAATTGGACCGGTGGGGAAATTATGCAGGGTGGCGATAAAGTCCACTAATTCATCAGGACGCAAGCTACCCAAAAGCGCTGCGTTCGTGGCGCTTGACCCTAAAATTGGCACGTCATAACCCCAATCCTGGGTATGGGGTTTAGTCAGTTTAATTTGCAGGTCATCTTCATCTTCAGCCGTACAGACAAAAAATTCACTTTCTGGACTGTATTCGTCTCGGTACTCAATCGTGGGTTCTATGGGTAATAGCTGAACCGAGTCGTACCCCACATAGTTTTCTTCGGCTGGGGTTAAGGGAAGATTGTCGGCTAATTTACTAGCAATTTGGCGATAAATACGGGTTAATCCCTCAACCGTTCCCTCCTCAGAGGCGGTGCCAATATGAAGCTGTAAAATGTTCCGGGGGGCTGGCACACGCGGAAGCGTTAGGGGATCAGCGGGGACGCTGGTGGCTTTGAAGTAATCCAGATCAGCTCGTTGTTTCTGTAAGCTTGCCATATCATACAGTTCAGCCGGTCCGAACACCCCATACGGCATGGAATAGGGAATTGTATCCCGAATCGCTTGTAGGTTTCCTTGTTGATCGACAAAGCGCAGCCAGTAGAACGATCCCATCTGCTCACGGTTCCCTGGACGCATCCCGGCGATTACACCCCAATGGTATTCGCCTTCTTGTTGTAAGAATAGGCGATCGCGGCGAAAGGAGACGGTTTGCTCAACCGCCCGACAATCAATCGGCTCAAGGGGGGTTAAGACTTCCAGATAGATTTCCATCTTCCGCATCACCTGCGCCAACAACCGAGGTGTCCAGAAGCCAATTTCGGTTAACCCATCAGAACGGTAATGCGCCCCCAAGCGTCTGGCTATGGCTTGAGCTTTTTCAAAATAGGTGGCGTCTGAATGCTCAATGGTAGCTGCCCAATCTACTAGTTCTTGGGTGGCATCTTCAACCAATTGAATGGACGGTTTCGTATCAACTTTCACAATAACTTTTCTCGCAACCACTACCCAACTGCTGTACGGGTGACTGAATCCTGACTTTCGGGATCGGTTTACCTGTACGGCAATTCCCGTCAAGTTTAACAGTCCCACAGCTTCTCTGAGAGTAAAACAATTTTCCGGTTGCTCCCACCACTCTGAAGAATGAAATCTAATTAGGGTATAACTCTAATACAGCCGCGACAAATTAATTGTCCTGGGGTTAGAGTGAGTTCTTCGAGATCAACCTCTGATCCTAAATCAATCGTGAAGTGTTCTAACGTGATCGGGGGCTGTTGAGCGTTAATGTGAATCTGGAGGGGGTGGAGTCGCAGTTGTTGAGGTGTTGCCAGTTGAATGCCCGCATCAATCCTAATCGGTATTTCTCTGGTCGCCTCCTTTGTCACCGTCCCCTTGAGAATGAGTCGCTCCCCATCAATCGTAATCTGCTGCCAATTGATTTCGGATTCGTTCAGGGGTGGATACTGATCCGGTGGATTATAAGATTTAATAAATGTATTCAGTAATTCCGTTAAAGCATTTGATAATAAAGGAGCGCTCAGAGAGGCTTGCAGGTCGCTCTCTCGCAGTATGAGTTGACCCGTAACTGGGACAGGTTCTAGGAGTTGTAAGGGTTTGCCTTTAAACACCTGAGTGAGATTGAAACGAATATTTGTCCCATCTAACTGGATTTGCGACAGATGCAGTCCTTGATAGATAGCTCGACGAGCCGCAATAGACACAGTAGGAATGTGTCCTCGAAGAATTTGCCGATCGCGACCCATCAGCTTAAACTGTAGTGTTTCCACGGCATCCACCTGCGATCGCAGCCATAATTGCACGGCGGGGGATACCACTGTGCTAATCATCCGGCTGCCTTTGTCTGTCCCAGCTTTTGATTGATTAACGCCCATTGCCACAATTTCGGGTCAATCCTGTATTCTGACACAACGGGGATAGTCTCCGAGCAAGGCAATGAGCAGGTCAAAAAACCAAACGCTTGCAATTCTCCGCATTCTTGTAATATTTGTACATGGTCTATTCTGGTCAGGGCTAGAAGTAGACTGATTCTCTCTAGCCACCTTAAAAGCCGGAGAGGTTTAACCAAACTCCTGCTGGATACGATAAGGATGGAGATCAACTTGGAACCAGCACGATCTGGGTCGAGACGAACTAGCTTACACAGGTAGTCAAGCCATGGAGGAAAGAGTACAAAAAATTCTCTCACAGTGGGGCATCGCCTCACGACGTCAAGCTGAGAAAATGATCGTAGCCGGACAAGTTCGGCTAAATGGCACTCTGGTGCAGCTAGGGCAAAAAGCGAATCCGGAAACGGATTTGATTGAAGTTAATGGTCAACGGCTCAAACCCAGTAATCGTCCTCAGACAATTTATCTGTTGCTCAATAAACCTGTGGGTGTAGTCTCTACTTGTCGGAATGATCGAGTGTGTAATACCATTCTTGAGGAGCGTCGCACAGTTCTTGATTTACTGCCAAGCACGATTAGACAAGGTCAGGGCATCCATCCGGTGGGACGGTTGGACATGGAATCTACAGGAGCGTTAATTCTGACAAATGACGGAACATTGACCTATAAACTGACCCATCCTCGCCATCACGTTCCCAAGACGTATCGGGTTTGGGTCAAGGGTCATCCTCCTGAATCAATTCTCTCGGCTTGGCGTCAGGGTGTGGACTTGTCGGGTAGAACCACTTTACCTGCTCAAGTTCGAGTACTCAAGCAGCAACCCGATAAAACACTTTTAGAAATTGTCTTGACAGAAGGGAGAAACCGTCAAATTCGTCGAGTTGCTGACCTGCTAGGCTATCCAGTAATCCATCTGCACCGCACGGCAATTGGTCCGATTCAATTACAACGACCAGGTGAACCGATACTGCTCAGTGGTCACTACCGTTATCTTGAAGAATTTGAAATCCGCTTCCTCCACAACCGAGTTCACTAACCCTTACGAAAACGTGCCAGCAGATATCAAGGAGTACCGTGTATGAAGGAGAATACGAGTCATTTGCAGCAGGAACAAGTTGAGAAGCTCGAAGAAATAGGCGCTCGCCTACGTCAGTTTCGCCTCGAACAGTCGATTACCTTAGAGGAAGTTGCGGCTCAAACCCGAATTCAGGCACGGCTTTTACAGGCGATTGAAGACGGAAAGATCGACAAGTTGCCAGAGCCTGTATATATTCGCGGCTTTATCCAGCGATTTGCCGAAGCGCTAGGACTCAACGGTGCAGAACTTGCCAATGCTTTTCCGGTGGGAGCAAGTATCCAGTTTATCAGACCCCGTTGGCGGCATTTACCCGCTGCTCAATTGCGACCGCTTCATCTCTACCTGCTCTATATTCTGTTGGTGATTGGTTCGGTCAGTGGTTTATCTCACATTCTGAGTCGCTCGGCAGTGCAAGTGATTGAAGTTGACAATACCCCCTCTGCCCAGCAGTTTCCGACACCGAAAAAGCCTGAATCCAGACCACCGAAACAGTCCCTTGATATGAACCAATCGGCGGAAATTAGTCATGCCAGCCAAGATGGTAAACCCGTGCAGGTGGGTGTTACCCTGAAGGCTCAGTCCTGGATTCGAGTCGTTGTGGATGGTAAAACCGAATTTGAAGGCGTCTTGCCCGAAGGCACCCAGCGGACTTGGGTGGCGGATCAACAACTGATTGTCCGGGCGGGTAATGCCGGAGGCGTCCTGGTCGAGTTTAATGACCAAAGTGCTAAACAAATGGGCGCCCCCGGTGCGGTTGAGGAAATGACCTTTGCGGCTAATCCTCGGTCTTGATCGTCTGTTTGCTCAACCCTCAAGAATCATGCGGTGTCCGACCATACGTATAAATTAGGGTTTTGATGCGATCGCGCAGTTGGTCACTCAACATCTCGGTTCGGTAGCGCCATTTCCAGTTTCCCTCAGATGTACTGGGACGGTTCATCTGAGCCTCTGCACCCAAATCCAAGAAATCTTGCAAGGGAATCATGGCAAGATTGGCGACACTGCTGTAGGCTAACCGGATTAAATCCCAATTGATGCCTTCATCACTCAACCCTCCTAGGTAACGAATCGCATTTTCTCGTTCATAATCGGCGATCTGGTTAAACCAGCCGATTGTCGTGTTATTATCGTGAGTCCCGGTATAAATCAGACAGTTGCGCTCCAGGTTAAAGGGTAAGTAAGGATTATCTGGACCTCCACCAAAAGCAAAATGCAAAATCTTCATCCCCGGAAACCCAAATTGATCCCGCAATGCCTCAACTTCTGGGGTAATCACCCCTAAATCCTCCGCGATAATCGGTAGTCCTTCTAATTCCCGCTTCAGGACTTTGAAAAATTTGGCTCCAGGTCCTTTGACCCAGCGCCCATTCATGGCAGTGTCTTCACCTTGATCAACTTCCCAATACGCCTCAAAGCCGCGAAAATGATCGATTCGCAGCACATCGACGTACTCGAACATCATCTTCAGGCGCATGATCCACCAGTGATAGTTATTCTTTTCCATGCGTTCCCAGTCGTAAATGGGGTTCCCCCAAAGTTGACCCGTTTCACTGAAATAGTCGGGGGGAACACCTGCCATTAGAGAGGCTTCGCCAGTTTCCTCATCAATGGCAAACAGTTCGCGGTTTGACCAAACATCAGCGCTATTATGGGCAACATAAATCGGGATATCGCCAATAATCTGGATATTGCGGTCATTGGCATACTGCTTCAACCACGACCACTGACGGAAGAACTCAAATTGGAGGTACTTTTGGTAATAAATGCGATCGCGTAACCGTTCTCGCCACTCCTTCACCGCTTGCGGTTCGGCTTTGGCAATGTCTGGCTCCCATAAATGCCAACTGGCATCCTCAAAGGTGTTGTGGAGTGCCATAAATAAGGCATAATCATCGAGCCAGTAGGCGTGACGCTGACAAAATTTATCAAATTCCTCCTGTTGTTCCGGGGACGCTTCCCGCTGAAAGCGATCGCAGGCTTTGAGCAGGAGCGATTTTTTCAGGGGAAAGGCTCGGTCAAAATCGATAGCATCCGGGGGAAACTCCGCTAGATGAGCGAGATCTTCATCCGTGAGTAGCCCCTTCATTTGCAGTTGTTCTGGGCTAATCAACATCGGGTTTCCCGCCATGGCGGAATAAGACATATACGGCGAGTTGCCGAACCCCGTGGGTCCGACGGGCAAGATCTGCCAAAATCGCTGATCGCTAGCCACCAAAAAATCAATAAATTGATACGCGGGTGACCCTAAGTCACCAATTCCATAAGGACTGGGAAAGCAAGTGGGATGCAGCAAAACACCACTCGATCTAGGAATCTGCATAGAGGATAGACCATAGTACAGCAAAGCAAGTCCTATCGACATTAGCACGCTAGGGAGACGTTAAAAAAGAGCCATCGTGGTAGATTTAACTCTGCCGATAGAGGTATTCTGAAAACAACGAACCCACGCTGCTCCCTACCTGTTACCTGAACTTAGCTTGTGACTTACCGAAATCCAGTTCCCACAGTCGATATCATTGTTGAACTCATAGATCGACCCTCGCGACCGATTATTCTGATCGAACGCAAAAATCCCCCCCTCGGTTGGGCAATTCCTGGCGGCTTTGTTGATTACGGGGAATCGGTGGAAACAGCGGCGGTTCGCGAAGCAAAAGAAGAAATTGGCTTACAGGTGGAGTTAATTGAGCAGTTTCACGTCTATTCGGCACCTGACCGCGATCCGCGTAAGCATACCCTCAGTATTGTATTTCTAGCCACCGGGACAGGGGAACCCCAAGCCGCTGATGATGCTAAGAATTTGCAGATTTTTCATCTATGGGAGATTCCCACGAATCTATGTTTCGATCACGACCAGATTTTGCGGGATTATCGACGTTACCGCCATTATCAGGTACGACCTCGTTATTGAGGAGCTGGGGGAGATGGGGTTGTAGAGACGTAAGGCGTGGAACGTCTGGAAGATGGGGGAGATGGGTAAGCAAATAACCAAGGACGAATGACGAATGACGAATGACGATCCAATGAATGCGATCGCACAAACTCTAACCCCGATTGTGGGTGACTCTAACCTCTACCAGGGGGATACTTTACCCCCCCTATGGCAAGAGCGACTCAAGAGAACGTATGGCGTAGACACGATTACCAGTACGCTTGTTTGTCCGACCACAGTTCAACAGCTTTGTCAAGTAATGGAGTCTGCCAATACCCATAACTGGCAAGTTCTCCCCAGTGGGAATGGGAGTAAATTAGCCTGGGCGGGTGTGGGTAAACCCGTTGACGTGGTGATTAGTACCCGAAACCTGAATCAGGTAATTGATCATGCGGTGGGTGACTTGACGGTAACGGCGCAAGCGGGTGTGAAGTTAGCCGATTTACAGCCAATACTGCTGAAAACCAATCAATTTCTGCCTTTAGAACCCGCCTACCCGGAAGCCGCCACCTTGGGTGGAATTATTTCAACGGCGGATAGTGGATCATGGCGACAACGCTATGGTGGGGTTCGGGATATGCTATTGGGAGTTTCCTTTGTCCGCAGTGATGGACAACTTGCCAAAGCCGGGGGACGAGTGGTGAAAAATGTGGCGGGTTATGACTTGATGAAACTGTTGACGGGGGCGTATGGAACCTTGGGAATTTTGACCGAGGTGACATTTCGCTTGTATCCGGTACAGGAAGCCTCGGGGACAGTGGTACTCACCGGAGACGCTGACGCGATCGCATCAACAACCCAAACCTTACTCGCTTCCGCCCTAACCCCTACAGCCGCCGAATTACTCTCCTCTGGATTGGTAAAACAATTAGATCTCGGTCAAGGGATGGGCTTAATGGTACGCTTCCAAAGTGTCACCAAAAGTGTACAGGAGCAGTCATCCCGGTTGCTAGATGTGGGGCAACAGTTGGGACTCCAAGGTACACTTTATCAGGATAGCGATGAAGTGACTCTATGGCAATCATTACCAGAACAAATCTGGGGAATGCCCCAATCCACCTCAATTACTTGCAAAATAGGGATAGTACCAACGGCGGCAGTTATGACGTTAACTGTACTCGATACTCTCACCTCTGGAATGGGATTAGGATTAATTCATGCAGGAAGTGGCTTAGGAAAAGTGCGGTTTGAACCCAAAACAGTGAAACCTGAGACAATTTTAAAGATGCGAGAGCATTGCCAATCTCACAGCGGTTTTTTGACAGTATTAGAGGCTCCAATTAGTGTGAAACAGCAGCTTGATGTTTGGGGATACAGTGGCAACGCTTTAGATATTATGCGTCAAATTAAACAGAAGTTTGATCCGAAAACCCTTTTAAGTCCTAATCGATTTGTCGGAGATATTTGAAGACAGAAGTCACAAGAGTATATCTGACCTTTACAACCTTATAGTAAACCTGTTTTGTCCGAATGTAGGGGCGGGTTTCACTATTATCTTTTATTTTGCTCCCGGATGTGATTAAACCCGCCCCGACTAAACCCCTAAAGTCTCACAATTTATCTATTTCTGCACATCTACCTCAAATAAAGCAATATGCAAACGGATTTTAAATTTCCCACACCCGATTCAGTCAAAGAAAGCGCAGCAACAACACCATTAGAAACGGAACAAGAGGAGTCTCAACTCCCTGGTTTTGACCCTAAAAATCCGCCCAAACAAGACTTAATTGACACTTGTGTTCACTGCGGATTTTGCCTCGCCACCTGTCCCAGTTACCGAGTGATTGGTAAGGAAATGGATTCGCCTAGGGGACGGATTTATTTAATGGATGCGATTAACAAAGGTGAAGCACCATTAGCCGAGGCGACAACACAACATTTTGATTCCTGCTTAGGCTGTTTGGCTTGTGTAACCACCTGTCCTTCTGGAGTACAATATGATAAGTTAATTTCCGCCACACGGCATCAGGTTGAACGAAATCAGCCTCGGAGTTTACCGGATCGGATTGTTAGAGCATTAATCTTTAATCTGTTTCCTTATCCGGGACGCCTGCGCCCCTTCCTTGCGCCACTTTATCTGTATCAAAAATTAGGATTACAAAAGCTAGTTCGGTCTACAGGATTATTAAAGCAAATAGTCCCCCGTTTAGCGGCAATGGATTCAATTTTACCGCAAATTACCTTACAGTCTTTCCAAAATAACTTCCCCGATGTAATTCCGGCGCAAGGGGAAAAGCGGTATCGAGTGGGTGTGATTTTGGGATGTGTACAGCGGCTATTTTTCTCGCCAGTTAATGAAGCAACGGTGCGAGTATTAACGGCGAATGGTTGTGAAGTGGTGATTCCCAAAAGTCAAGGGTGTTGTGCTGCATTACCCGAACATCAGGGACAAACAGAACAAGCCCAAGCCTTGGCGCGGCAAATGATTGATAGTTTTGAGGGGACGGATGTTGATTATGTGATTATTAATGCCGCAGGCTGTGGTCATACGTTGAAGGAATATGGGCATATATTAGACGATGATCCAGCCTATCGCCAGAAAGCGCAAGAGTTTGCGGCGAAGGTGAGAGACGTGCAGCAATTTTTGGCGGAGGTAGGATTGACGGCTAAATTGTCACCCTTGACCGATAAGCCTTTGACAATGGTGTATCAGGATGCTTGTCATTTGTTACATGGACAAAAGATTTCCGTACAACCGCGTCAGTTATTGCGGAAAATTCCGGGAGTAACATTACGCGAACCCATTGATGCGGCGCTATGTTGTGGGAGTGCGGGGGTTTATAATATGCTGCAACCGGAAATAGCCGATGAGTTGGGACAGCAAAAGGTTGAGAATTTGTTGAATACTGGGGCGGAGTTAATTGCGTCATCGAATCCGGGATGTTCACTGCAAATTAAGAAGCATTTGAACTTGCAGGAGAAAGAGATATCCTTGATGCATCCGATGGAGTTGTTGGATTATTCCATTCGCGGGGAAAAGTTGAGGATTGGGGATTAGAGAATCGGAGTAGGGGCGCACAGACGTGCGCCCTGTACTGACGTGCGGAATGGATGAAAATGGATAAACCAGGATTTCTGATCACGTAAGGTGTATTACTGTAGGATGAGATAGCTGCTCGATTGACTCATGCCATACCTTACGCAAGCCCAAGATATTGAAAGCGCGATCGCAAGCTGCACTCAAGCCTCTATCCTATGGTTAGATACGGAAGTCGCTGACTATAAAACCGATACGCCGCAATTGTCGTTAATTCAAGTCTTGGCGGATGGGAATGACTTCACGGCTGAGTCTGTCTGGATTCTCGATGTGCTATATCAGCCAGAACTCGCCGATGAGTTTATTGCTAAAGTAATGTACAATCCGGCAATCGAGAAAGTCTTTCACAACGCTAGTTATGACCGGAAATTTTTGGGTAAACGCAAGGCAAAAAATATCACCTGTACCCTAGAACTGGCAAAAACGATTCCCTACTATCGCCTCCCGGTTCCTAATTATCAACTGAAAACCTTAACTGAATATTTTGGGATATCTCCCCAAGTGGATAAAACCGAACAAACAGGCGACTGGAGGAAGCGCCCCCTCTCCCCTCGTCAACTGGATTATGCGGCTAAGGATGTCGTCTATGTGGCTCACGTTCACCGTCATTTATTAGACCTAGCACAACCTGACCCCGCCACGGAAGATATTGAAGCCCTAACCTTACGCTATCGACAAATCGAACATCGCTGGAAACAACTGGATACGGAAATTCAGCAAATTAAGGAACGGCTGAAAGCGGCGATGCAAGCGCAAAGTGTCAAAAAAGTCCATGGATTTCGCTTATCCAGTCAAAATCGCACCAGCAAAAAAGTTGCGTTTCATCAATTAGCAGAAGTGACAAAAAAACTAGGGATTGAGTTAGATATATCAGTACAATTGACGAAATCCCTACAACAAAAGTTAGGGGAGGTAATGGAAGAATTGCCCGTAGAAGAAGAGAATAAAACGACTTGGCGACTCTCGATTACTGAGCCAGAGGAAGAAGACTTGCCGTTTTGACAGACACGCCATGGCACATCTCTACAGGTATATCATCTTCTTTTCGTCGTTATCATCGAAATCCTGGAATTTTTAGAGGATGCGTAAGCAGAATTAGCCCTAAGACAGGGGGTGAAACTATTGCCTGTTACACACCGAGGTAAGCCGAGGTGTTGCCTATTGCCTACCCTCACCAGAAAACTTATTCAGCAACCCCTAAATCACTTTAATCAAGCCGTGACGTACTCCATAAATTAAACGGGTAATCGCATCCTCAGCCTCAGGACTCAATGTATCTTCTAACGGTGCCGTCATTAACTCATACCACTGCGAGAAGCTAATTTGTCCAGTTTGCATAGTTTGGGCAAACACTAGGGCTAAATGAGATGAGCTGCGGCTGACATTTTGTCGTTGTATTTTTTCTGCAAGTATCATAAAATTTACCAAATTCTAAAAATATTCTTTAGCCACACCAAGATTTTAATCAAAATTTTAGATTTTGTCTGTAAAAATGGGCGATAAACCCTGAGTTCTTAAGTAAAGAATTGTAACAAAAACGAAATTTTATCGCTACTGTTACGGCTTTATGTTCAAACGCAAAAGCGATCGCACCCAACCTCTTATACTATCATTGACGACCCTTCGGCTTACCTCGACTTCGCTCGGTACAAGTCGCTCAGGGTCAACCCTTGCTGACCTGACTTGACTGGGGCTAAAAACGATGACCATCGAATTCATACGCCATTTTTATCGGGCGACTGATCCGGGGAAGCCTCTGTTTGCTCAAGATCCAGAGGATCAGAAGCTGTATATTGATTTCTCAGAAGTACGCGGCGGTAAGATTATTGAGGAGCTTAAGGATAATATTAGCTTCTTCTCCCCCGATAGCCCCACCTGTTCCCTGTTTACCGGACATATTGGTTGTGGGAAGTCTACCGAGTTACTGCGGCTGAAGTTGGAACTGGAACAAGAGGGGGATTCTCTAGGAGATGTGGGGATGACCTCAGATAAAGATAAGTTTTCCCTTTATTTTGGCATTGGTGAGATTACCACCCGCACCAAAAGCGATGCGAGGCTGCGAGAACGGTTAAATCGGTATTTGGGACCCCAGAAAAATCAACTCGTGGATGCGATTAATCAGGAATTGCTGGAAGAGTGCGATCGCATTCATACTCGGATTCATGAGTCTCAATATTAGAGAGATTCTTCACTTCGCTTCGCTATGTTCTCCAATGACAGGATTGGGTGTTGGGTGGAGGTGGCGGGTTGCTGGGGGAGTGCGATCGCATTCATACTCGGATTCATGAGTCTCAACATTAGAGAGATTCTTCACTTCGCTTCGCTGCGTTCTCCAATGACAAGATTGGGTGTTGGGTTAAGGTGGGGGGTTGCTGGAAGAGTGCGATCGCATTCATATTCGGATTCATGAGTCTCAACATTAGAGAGATTCTTCACTCCGCTTCGCTATGTTCTCCAATGACATAACCGCGTGTTTGGTGGAGGTGGGGGGTTGCTTGAGGAGTGCGATCGCATTCATAATCCTATTGAGTGATTTTTGGGAATGCAAAAAGAACTCCCCTCTCCCCCGGTGGGAGAGGGGTTGGGGGAGAGGGGGTTGTGACTTAAGTTGACACGACAGGTGCAGGGACAATAATATAACCCGTACTGACCTCACCCAATACCCAATTCCGCTCAATCCCCCAATACCACCAGTACGCCGCAATATAGGCACAGATTAAACTATCCAGTTTATCTTCTAGTTCCTTCAGCGTCGCACCCGTAAATCGTTCCAAAAAACTACCATTTAAACCATCAATCCCATCAAGTTTTGGTTCTAAACTCGGCAATACCTCCCGAATTAAATGATAAAGTTTTAATAATTCTCCTTGACGTTCTGCCAGTTTTCCTTTCTTATATTTCAGAATCCGATTTAAGCCAAACAAATGTACGATCGCGGGATGGGGAAAGACCTCAATTTGATAGCGCCCCAGGGTTTTGGGCGTTATCTGGGGGGCGTGAATAAACCCCCGTGCTTCCAAACTCAGACCAAACTCTATTGTGCGTTGAGCAAAAGGGCGCTGGCGATTGGCGGGATAACAACCTGCGTGGTAGCGGTGAAAATACCGATGACTAAGTTTATCCGGGAGGCGCATTCCCGTGGCATTGGGAATCAGCGTGGGGGCGTCTACGGCGATGAGGGCGGGTTCAGTGGCGGCTGTCCAATTGTCAATCCAATTCAGGATATCAACTGTGGCTTGTTTACGGTTTAATTCTAATAGCTGAAGCTGTCCATCTGACCAATTTAAGCAACATAAACCACTTGCACCCGACGTCCAACCGAGGTCAATTCCGATAAATTTCATGGGGATTGACACTGGTAATTTAACCATTCATACCAACCCTCTAGCCCAACACCTGTTTTTGCCGAAACCTGAAACACCTGCATCTGAGGATTAACCGTTCGCGCATACTCAATACAGCGTTCCACATCAAAGTCTACATAAGGCAACAGATCAATTTTCGTCAGAATCATCACTTGGCTAGCCCGGAACATATGAGGATATTTAATCGGCTTATCATCACCCTCAGTTACCGATAAAATCGCCACCTTTGCCTGTTCCCCCAAATCAAATAAGGCGGGACAAACCAGATTTCCCACATTCTCTATCATGACTACCGAATTGAGGGGAGGATTGAGTTGAGTGCAACCCCGTTCCACCATCGCCGCTTCCAGATGACACCCGGTTCCGGTATTAATTTGGACAACCTTACACCCAGTTTGTTGAATTTTCTGGGCATCATTCGCCGTAGCTTGATCCCCTTCAATCACATTAATCGGTAATTGTGCCTGTAAATCCTGAATCGTGCGCGTCAATAACGTCGTTTTACCCGCCCCCGGAGAACTCACTAGATTTAGCGCCAAAATATTACGCCCTTTAAACCATCCCCGGTTTTGGGCAGCAATTAGATCATTTTTTCCCAGGATATCCGCTTCCAGGGAGATTTTTGTACCGTGAACCTGGGCGTGAACTTGAGAGGCTTCATCGTGGTGATTCCCCGACGAGTCGTGAGTGTGAGTGTGGGTGATGACTCGACCATCGGGCAAAGTGTGAGTATGGGAATGGCTAGATGAGGAGGAGTGCGTGACAACAGTCCCATCAGGTAATGTATGGGTATGATTTGGGTCATGATTGGAGTTAGCCATGGTAAAAACCTCCCCCGTTTCCGGATTAGTAAGCGTGGTGTCAGCATCATCAGAACAGCCGCAGGTTACACACATGGTTCGACCTCCATTTCCTTAATTTTCAGTTCTTGACCCGATATTATATCCAGTTCTACACTACCGCATTCACAGAGACCAAAAGGTTGATCGAGGGGAATTTGGGCATTACAGTGACGACAGCGACCAATACCTGGAATTTCAATGATATCGAGAGTTGCCCCTTCTAAGGGAGTGTCTTTGCTACAAACATCAAAACAAAATAGCACCGCATCCGGCATTATCGCCGCTAACTGACCAATTTCCAGGCAAACTCGTCGCACTTTTGCCCCTTTAGCATGTTCGGCAACGATATCAACGATATTTTGTGTGATTCCCAGTTCGTGCAATGGTCTATTCCGTTACAGAGGATCTCCGATTTAATTTTATCTCGTTTTTAGGTAAGAGCGTAGGTGATCAAGGGAAAGCTTCCCGAAGCCTAATTCAGATGCTCTTAGCCTGGGGAATTCGTTAGGACATCAGTTAGTCCAAGAGGGAACTCTTAACAGGGGAATTCGTTAGGACATCAGTTAGTTAAAGAGGGAACTCTTAACAGGGAAGAGGGAACATTAAAGAATGTCCTAACCTGTCTTAGTACCGCTATACCTAATCCCTTTAAATGTACAGAAATACCTTGGTATCACTCCTCCAAAACCTGGGGCCAGTTCTGATTAGCTTGAGCAATATGTCCCGGAACATCTTTTTCCCAACGTTGCTGAATACGTCGATTGAAATTTAGGTAAAGTTTACCGTCCACAATTTTCCAAGCATTCGGATCAATCGGAGCCGTGTAGCCTTGGCTTACCGCCCAAGCACAATATCCCCCATATTGAGGAGCATATTGCTCAGGATTATTGGCAAACAAGTCACGATTTTCTGCACTGGCAAATCGCCAAGTGGCTCCTTGCCATTCATATTCAAAGTCAGCACGACCGGGAAGGGGTTGTCCTTGGGTAAAGTATGCCACAGGATCGATACCTTTTATCGCCACCCCATCCTCTACATAAAAGCTGACTAGAGTTGTCTGCTTGTTAGCAGGATTAGCCACAGGGCTAGGATTGCTTTGTTGAGTTTGGCTTTCCACGTTAGCAGAGGGAGTTGTATTGGCATTATTGCAAGCGGTTAAGCCCAGCAAGACAATAGAGGCGAAGGTTAAGTAGGTAATTTTCATTGATGCTGGTGTTTCTGGAACTGATTTTCTCACTTAATGACTAGAATACTACTGGGTTCTGAAACGGTGGTGAAAGTTAGATGAGTTAAGACTGAGTTATCCTGAGGAAGCCCTTAAGTGAAATGGTACTCAATTAAGGCTGGTGGGCAATGCCCACCCTACTGGCGTGACCCACCTAAAATGGTGAAATAGATTTGGTTCGTAGTGAGGGCTTTAGCCCTCTCCAGCTAGGCGTTAAAGCACGCTTTTTACTACAAACAAAGTCCTATTTTAACCCGGTCACGCCACTACTGGCGTGGCACACCTTATTTGATGAATTAGAATTACGCCCCGAAACCGTAGGGGCGCAAAGACTTGCGCCCGATTCAATGATAAAATCTATTCCACAATTTTAGTTGAAACTGTTGCCTGTTGCCTGTTCCCTGTTGCCTCTCCCCACCACAACACTTATTCAGCCGCCTCTAAGTTAAGTAGGTGGGGACAATTAAAGTTAACGGTGGGGATCGTCATTCGTCATTTGTCATTCGTCATTTGTCAGGGTTTGAGGCTTATTAACATAACTTCATAAGGTTGAGTTTATTTCCACCAACCTACTTAGTCCATTTTAATGGACTTGAGCTTTTAGCCCGGAGTTTGAACTCCGGGCTACTCCGGGCTACTCTAGGTTCCGGGCGGGTTTTCTGACTTACTCACACCCTTGCTCAGAGGTTTCGCCATCGGGCATAATCACACCGCAAAGGTTTGCCCGTTTCAGGTTCACATCAGTCAAATTCGTTAATCTCAAATAAGTCCCCCTCAAATCAGCCCCTTTGAGATTCGCATCGGTCAAATCTGCCCGTCTCAAATCGGCTTCCCTGAGATCAGCCCCTCTCAAATCCGCATCTCTCAAATCAGTATCTCTCAGATCAGCAAGTCTCAAGTCTGCATCTCTCAAATTTGCTCCTTCTAAAGCACATCGGCGACAGGCTCCAGTGTCCAATAATTGGCGAACCTGATCCGCATTTTCTGCCCGGATAGGAGTTGCTAATCCTAATCCAGTCAGGAAAAAAACCATTACCAAGATTTTTGGATACATTTTTCCTTTCTTTGTCAAGTGCCTATAGATGTATTGTGCCAAACTCTACGGTAGAGATTTCTTTATATAGTCCCGAATCATCCAATCAATTCAATCTAACTGGTGAACTCTCTAGCAACTGAGTTCGTTACCCTGAAAGATAGTGACATACAGAAGCTTAACCATGAACGAACCAATTCGCACCGAAGAAAGCGTCGAAGAGATTAACGCTAACACCGTTCCTCTAGAAAATGAGTTACAGTCTATTGAACCCGACGTTGATACCACAACCCAAGTCAATGTCGAAGAATTCACCATTAGTGGCGATGACTTAGTGGGTAAAGTGAGGGAACTGATCCATCAGGGTAACATTCGCCGGATTATCGTCAAGAACGAAGAAGATCAAATCTTAATCGAAATTCCCCTAACCGTTGGCGTCGTGGGTGGAGTCGTTGGGGTGACGCTGTTTCCCGTCATCGCGGCTGTCGGTGCGATCGGGGCGCTGGTTGCTCGTTTGAAACTCGTGATTGAGCGACGAGAGTAGGCAAAGCCAATCGTTTTAAGTGTAGGGGCGGGTTTTACTACTATCATTTATTTCGCACCCATAAGTAACTAAACCCGCCCTGACTTAGTTTCCTGTCTCGCACATCAGCGCAAAAATTCTGAAGGCAAAAGCGGTTGATTTGTTTGTTCAGTTTTCAACGTCGGCGGACGTACATTCCCAGGCGTTGGGGGTTTTGATGGAAGTTCATAGCGCTGCGTTCCCCAACCCCAATTCCTATCTTCCGGTTTAACCACAGGGGGAGTTTTTCGACCCGTTGGCAGAGGAATCCGTTGGCTTTGAGTGACTTTAACATAAGGCTGACCTTCGTTCGTAAAGCGAACCAGTTGACCTTCAAGTTCGGGTGTTTGGATGGTTTGATTTTCTACAGTTGGCAGTTGACCCTGTGGATCAAATAATGCCACAAATGATACATCAGCAGAGGGTTGCAAGGAGTCACCAATGGGCGATTGATCCAGTTGCCATGCTTCCCGGAAATGTCCATCGGGCGCTACCTGCCATAAATTTAGCGTGGCTTGCCATTTTCCGTCCTCAACTCTGACCACTTGACGATCCAGAATCGAATAAGGAGAATACGATTTATCGCGATAAACCGCCTGATCCGGAAACCGTAAATCGCGAATTGCGGCTACGGTTATTTGACTTTGATCAGGGAGATTCGTTGTGCCACTCAAGCTGTAGAGTCCAGGACGACCTGCGGCTTGGGCGTTGAGTGTTAAATTGATATCTTCTGAGTCTTGAAATGAACAGCTTGTACACCAAAGTAATAGTAGGACTATAATCGTCCAATTCCGAAAAAAAGATAGGCGGCGCATTTTATTTGTCATTTGTCATTTGTCATTCGTCATTTGTCATTTGTCATTCGTCATTTGTCATTTGTCATTTGTCATTTGTCATTCGTCATTTGTCATTCGTCATTTGTCTTCGGAGCCAAGTATTCCCCTGTAGGGGCGGGTTTAGGGACTGTAGGGGCGGGTTTAGGGACTGTAGGGGCGGGTTTAGGGACTGTAGGGGCGGGTTTAGGGACTAAAGTCAGCTATTGCTGAAATAACGGAAAAACAAAACCCGCCCTCCTCACCGATAACGGAAAAACAAAACCCGCCCTCCTCACCGATAACGGAAAAACAAAACCCGCCCTCCTCACCGATAACGGAAAAACAAAACCCGCCCTCCTCACCGATAA